>JBBROU010000099.1:0-18853 GCA_038229055.1 Bryobacterales bacterium
GAAGCGCGAAGGACAAAATATTACTGCCTGAGGCGACGGCTATATACTGACGTCCGTTCAGCATGTAAGTCATCGGGCAACCCCTCCAGGCCTGGTTTCCGTGGAAGGTCCACAGCGTCTTCCCGGTCCTGGCGTCGACCGCGGCGAACCCGCCGCCGGTTTCGCCATAGAACACCAGGCCCCCGGCGGTGGTCAGGACCCCGGAATAGTTGGCCTCCTGCGGCCCTTGCTGCGGAATTTCCCAGACTGTCTTGCCGGTTTGGATGTCGATCGCGCGCAGATATTTCAAACCGCTGTCGCTCGGGTCGCGATATCCTTCGTAACCTCCGTCGTGGGATTGCCGGTAAATACTGCAATCCTCGACCGACATCACATAGAAGAGCTTCGTGTCCGGATTGAAGGAGGTCGCATACCAGTTGGTAGCGCCTCGCACCGAGGGGCAGCCCTTTACCCCCGCGCGGGTCGGCGTATTGGCGGGCAGGAGTTGAGGCTTACCATCTGAACCGAAGCCGCTGGCCCAATTCATTTTCTTGACGAACGGTTTGGCAAACAGGAATTCGCCCGTGGTCCGATCGAGCACGTAAACAAAGCCATTGCGATTTGCCTGGAGCAACAGTTTCCGGGGCCGGCCGCGGTAATCGGTATCCACCAGGACCATCGGCTCAGTAGCATCCCAGTCGTGCAGATCGTGCGGCGTGAACTGATAGTGCCAGCGCAATTTGCCGGTCTTGACGTCGAGCGCGAGGACGCAATTCGTGTATAGATTCGAGCCTCGACGCTCGTCGCCGTCTGTAGCGGGGAACGGGTTGCCAACGGCCCAATAGAGCGTGCCGGTCTCCACGTCATACGATCCAGTCAGCCAGGTAGCCCCTCCGCCCGTTTCAAGGGCATTCCCGGCCCAGGTTTCCGAGCCGGGTTCGCCAGGTTTCGGCACCGTCCAGAAGCGCCAGGCTTGCTCACCGGTGGCGGCTTTATAGGCTGCCAAAAAACCTCGCAGCGGGGTATCGCCGCCTGCCATTCCGGTTATGACCAGGTCGCCCACCACTAAGGGAGCAGAGGTCGCGAGGTAGGTCCCCGGCGATTCCACGGTGTTGACGTCCCACATCAGGGCGCCAGTCAGCCGGTTCAGACATATCAAATGGGCGTCACTGGTCGCGAAGAAGATGCGGTCTCCAAGAAGCCCGACTCCCCGATTGGGGAGGCCCGAATTACGCGGCTTGCCGGACTCGGACGAGTCGTCGGAACGCGTGTAGCACCATAGCTCGCGTCCCGTGGACGCGGCGAGTGCGCATACGCGATCGGCCGCAGTGACGTACATGATGCCGTCGCTGACGATGGGTGTTGTCTCAAGATCCGGAACGTTCAACGAATGGACCCATTCCAACTGCAGGTTCTGGGCATTGCCCGCATTGATCTGGTCCAGCGCGCTATGCCGGTTGGCGCCCAGCGCGCCGTTATATGTTGGCCACTCGCCGCGTTTGGGGTGCAGGACGGCGTTCATGGCGTCGGAAGAAATCGTGGCATCCACCCTCGCCAGCGCGCCGGGCTGCACGCCGGCCAGGCTGCTCAGATAAGCTACGATGTTGCGGCGCTCACCGGCGCTCGCATGGAGCGGAGGCATGTAAGATGTCTTCGCAGGCGTGATCTCCCGATATTGCTTGTCCGTGAGAAAATGCACGCGTCCGTCAAAGGTTTGCAATTCGAGATCGTGTTCCGCGTGGCCGCGAGCGAAACCGCGCAAGCTGCTGCCGTCCCGCAGCTTGACGTTGACAACCCCCCACGTCTGGTCCGGACAGAAGGCCCAACTCGGGCACGTCGGCGTGGTGTGGATACCCATTTGAGAGGTCGGGTTTTCAAGCACCAGCTCCAGTTCCCGGACGGTCGATTTCCGGCCAATATCCGAAAGATCGGGCCCATTCACCTTGCCGCGGCCATGAACCATGTGACATGTGGAGCATTGGCCTTTGCCGAAGAAGAACTCCTCGCCCGCATGAGCGTCTCCCGAGGGTTTAGTATCGAAAGCGGATATGTTGAGAGAACGCAGCCAGCGAGCCAGCGATTGAAGCTCGTCTTCCGGCAGCTTGAACGCGGGCATTCCGCCCGGGGTCCCGCTCTTGATCAAGTCCCGGATCTGCGCTTCGTTCCGGGTGCGCAAGCTGGGATTGTTCACCAGCCCGGGCGCCCGGTCACCGCCCTTTCCACCCTGGCCGTGGCAACCTGCGCAGAGGCTGTCGAACTGCTTTTGTGCCGCGGCGAAATCGGAAGCCGGCGCGGGCGGCGCTTGCGCCATTCCCTGCGCTGCTATCAGTGCCGCGGTTATCAGTGCGCTGGCCGTGTTCTTAGTCATAGTTTGTATTGTGCGCTCCTGGTTTACGCGAGACTGGGCTGATTCGCCTTCCGCTTCACCCACCGGTATGCGGCCAGGGAATTCTTCCAGAAGAATTTTTGAACGGCTTCCGGACCCTTTTGTGTGAAGTATTCATGGACCAGGCCCAGCGTCTGGCCAAATGTGCCCATGGGTTCGCTGTTGGTCCAGTCACTTGCGAACAGCAGGCGGTCCGGACCGAACGTCTCCCAGATTTCATCCAGCCGCGGACGATAAAAGCTCAGCTCACGCGGGATTCGTCCGCCCCGGTCCACCCGGCGGCCCTTCGCATCGACGCGCTGAAAGATTTCGGAGACCTTCACAAACACCTGAGGGCGTTTTCCGAGTTCTCGAAGTCCCTTAAGGTAGGCAGCGCGGGCCGCCGGTTCGTCGGGGATTGGAGCCCCCGGCAAGTGATTGATCACAATCCGCAAGGCGGGGATCTGGTCGGTGATTCGCAGCAGGTTCGGGACATCCATTTGGCCGCCGCCCGAATCCAGGGTGAGTCCCGCGTCAGACAACAGCCGAAGATCGGCCATCACTTGCGGCTTTTGAATCTCCTCCGCGACATCCCGGCCCCACAAGTATGCAAACCGGATGCCTCGGTACAGTGGGTTCTTGTGCAACCGCGCGAGATGCTCGCCAAAATCCGGCTTCCCCGGGAACAAATCGCCGATCTCCCCCACGACAATCGTCTCGTTGGCGGACACATCCAGAACCCAGTAATTGTCTTCCACCCACGGACTGCACTCGGTCTCGATCATGCCTACCACGCCGAAGGGTTCTGCAATTCGGCGGTAGTCCGCAGGCAGGAAGGTGCGATAAATGCTTGCTTGCTCAGGGCTCGGCCATGGCACACCTTGAGGGCGCGTAGGGTCATACAGATGGACGTGCGTGTCGATAATGGGAACGGAATATCTCTGGGCACTGGCACGTGTGACGGCGGCGGCAATCGCAACCGCCCCCGCGGTAGCCGCCTTCATGAATTTGCGTCGATCCACTTCGGCTTCCTCTTGTTCGCCCGTTCTGAGCGCCGTTGGGTTAGAATCCATTCGCGACCATGTTATCTCGTTCCCAATCGCCGTTATTCGGGTAGATTTTACGGGAGAACGGGTTTAAAGCCCTACCGCCGAAATTGCGACGGTCAAACGGTCAACGAGTGAGAGCAATTCACACATTGCGGCACTTATATGCAAGGTTACTCAAAGTCATTTGCATACAGTAATCATCAGAAACCTGGATCGCGGAACAGTCGTTAGTCAACAAGCGCAGGTGGCGGAGACTAGCGTGAGCCGTCGGCGCGGACTGCTGGGCCGAAGTTCTCTATGCACCGGCGAGGGACTTTGGATCGTCCCCTGTGAATCCGTGCATACCGTTGGCATGCAGTTTCCCATCGACGTCTTGTTTTTGAGCGGCGAAATGCGCGTCTTAAAAATTCGCCCGAATATGGGGCAATGGCGCATTGCAGCCTGCTTGCGGGCTTCATCGGTGCTGGAAGTGCCCGCCGGTACCGCCAAAGCTACAGCCACCCAACGTGGGGACCGGCTTGAAATCTACGATCTCTCGAATTGAGATGAAACGGTTATAGGTTGCGCTCCCTCAATGCCTTCGGCCATCAAGATTATTCTTTGTGTATTAGTTTCAATCGCCGCCGTCACCGACATTCGGTCGCGTAGAATCCCGAATTGGCTGGTTTTGCCCGGACTGGGCCTGGGTTTGGCGCTGAACGCGCTCCTATTTGGATGGGCCGGCGCGAAGGTTTCGGTTTCCGGGGCCGGACTAGCCTTCGGTATCTATGTTGCTTTCTATCTCCTGCACGCAATGGGAGCAGGCGATGTGAAATTGATGGCGGCGATTGGCGCCATCGCGGGTCTGAAAGCGTGGCTCCTGATCTTCTTCTTCACGGCGATTGCCGGTGGAGTGGTCGCATTCGCGCTGCTCCTTATCAAAGGCCGGTTCAGGCGAACACTGCTGAATGTAAGTATTATGCTGCACCAACTCTCGCTGTTTCAGGCTCCGTACCACGCCACTGAGGAACTCGACGTCCGAAGCGGTAAAGCATTGCGACTGCCTCACGGAGTCACAATCGCACTCGGCACAATTACCTACCTTCTTCTTGGAATTACGCGATCCGGCGTTTGGTATTAGCGGTTTGTAGCCGCTGCAACTCTCAAATCTCGCGGCACGCTAAAGTTTGCGGCACGTTCAGCCGAATAAGAGTACATGCCGGTTGAAAGTACCGCTCCAACGCTGCTACCGGCATCACGCCGCAAGAGAACGCAACGGGAATGCGGCCAAGCTGTGGTGGAAGTTACTCTCATGATCCCCTGGATCGTATTTCTGTTTGTCGGGATCCTGGATCTTGGCTTTTTCAGCTACGCGATGATCGTCACCGAGAACGCGGCGCGCGTCAGCGCAATCCAGGCTTCCGGCAGTACCGCCGCCTCCAGTGATTCCGTGAGCGCGTGCTCCGTGGCTTTGCGGGAAATGACTTCGCTTCCAAATACCGTTGGATTGATTACGTGCGGATCGGGATCGGTGACCGTTTCCTCGCCGGTTAGTGTTGTCGCCACATCGGTAGACCACGGCAGTGGCGATATTTCGTCTCGTGTGACCGTTATGTATCTCACCTTACCGATGATCCCGATCCCCGGAATTCTGCCAGTCCAAGTGACTGTAACTCGCTCGGCGGAGGTGCGAATTGGGAGTTAGAAAAGGCCTGCCCGAGATGAGACGGCTATTTGCCGAGGAGCGCGGAAGCGCCATCGTCGAGATGACGCTGGTGGGAATCCCGATCATCTTTGTGCTCATCAGTATCTTCGAGCTGGCCCGCGGAATGTGGGCGTACGACACTCTTGCGTACTCCGTGCGCGAAGCCACCCGCTACGCGATCGTTCACGGGCAGAACTGCTCGGTTACCCCGAATTCCTGCGCGATTACGGTCGGGCTCATCACGTCGCGCCTGGTTGATGCCGGAGTGGGGCTGCCGCCAGCGCAACTGAACGTCACCTTACAGTCTCTGACGGATAACGTCGTCTGCAATCCGGTTTCCACGTGTTTGGCCAGCGGTACGACCTTCCCGTCGGCTGGAGCAAACGGGATCGGCAATCCGATCACGATCTCGGCAACCTATAGCTTCACTAGTGCAATATCAATGCTCTGGCCGGGCGGCGGAACACCAGTCGCTTTCGCAGCCGTGAACCTTCCGGCATCATCGACCGACTACATCCAGTTTTAAGAGACCCACATGAATGCTCCTATCAATCGTCGGCGCGGAGAGAAAGGGCAGGCCACCATCTTAGTGACCCTGGCCCTGCTGGCGATGTTTGGCTTGATTGGCCTTGCCGTGGATTTCGGGTGGGCTTTCTATGTCCGCAGATCGGCGCAGGCGGCTGCCGATTCGGCCGCGCTGGCGGCGACCCGTGCCGCGCTTCAATCGATTGCGCCGAGTATCGATTGCCTCACTATGGGCTGCGACGTAACACCTGTTTCCTGCGACTTGGTCAGTGCGGGCAATCTACTGGTCGGGTGCACCTATGCGCAGCGGAACGGATTTGCCCCTGGCGGAAACAGTGGACATCAGGCGGTCACGATTCAAGCCAATACCGGCAACCCCGCCACTGCGCCGGGCGTGAGCTCAAGTTACTGGGTTACGGTGCGGGTTAGTGAAACGGTCCCTCAACTCTTCTCGGCGCTTCTAGGACATCCGCTTGCCACCGTGTCGGCGCGCGCAACCGGGGCGGTCGCGGATGTAGTCGTCACCGGATCGCTGATCCTGCTGAACCGCAGTGGTGACGCTTCACCTGTGGTCGGGTCCGGTGCCGATCTGGCGGTAGGCGGATCTGGAACAGTTACCGGCAGCGGCGGTATTTTGATGGCCTCTAATGCCTCCAATTCCGGCACCCTAAGCGGCTCATCGCGGGTTATAAACACTGCCTTTACGCACATTCTGGGCAGCGGCAAGTACAGCGCCGGGTCCGGCGCATGGCAAAATACCCCGACCAGCGGATATGCCGACGGCTCTCAATTCTTCGACCCCCTGCGTGAAAAGGGTCAGCCGCCATTGCCGTCAACAGTATTGCCGAGTGTGGCTGTCGCGGGCGGCGCACTTCTCGGAGGGTCATCCACAGCGCCGACTATTCTGCAACCTGGGAATTACTATGCAACCAGCAGTTGCGGTACGTCGTGCATTCAGGCTAGCGGAAACGCCATCACTTTCGGAAACGGTTACTTTGCCACCGATAACGCGGGCGCCGGTTTCGGCACTTATATCTTTTATGGTGGTATGTCAACAAACAATGGAACTAACATCTCGTTTGCGCCAGGCCGCTATGTGCTCGCGGGAGCCAACGGCGGCACGCTGTTGTCAATTACTAACAAGACGATATTGGTAGACCATACCGCGGCTAGCGGGGTTCCGGCGGCGGACGCCGGGGAGATCTTCGTCTTCACCGATCTAAGCTACCCGGGAATGGCATCTCAAGTTCCGGCTTTAGTCTCTGCAAGATCCGGCATCTTTACTTACGGAAGCGTGAACATCCAGGGCGGTAACAACACCGGTTCCAAGATAAACCTTCACGGATTAAATCAAAGTGACCCAAGTCTGCCGGCCGAACTTTACCCATTCGCGCCCGTGGTGATGTGGCAGGACCAGGGCAACTCCCACGTGAAGTACACCATTGACGGCGATGTCGACACCAGTTGCGTCGGTTCGACCATCAATAGCCCGTGCACGAATTCCAGAGTGTCGGCACTAGCCACCTCTCCCCAACTGACCCTCCAGGGCTCGCCCTTTACTCAATTCTTCGGCGCTATCTATCAACCCCGCGGCGCTTGGACGATCATCCAGGGATCAGGATCCACAACCGGACCGCTCCAAATTGTGACCGGCGCACTGAACGTCCAGGGAAGCGGAACAGTGCTACTTCAGGGGCTCGCGAATCCTTTAACAAGCCTGTCGGCAGTGCTGGTGGAATAATGCAGATCAAAACAAATCCACTGGTGCGGCTACTTCCGTCGCTTACCGATCTCGCATTTGTTTTGCCCGTCCTCCTCCTTTTCACTCGGATGGGCGGGGCTAAAACGCTTCTGGGCGATGGCGACACGGGTTGGCACGTGCGCACAGGACAGTGGATCTTCGCGCACCACGCTGTTCCTCATCTAGATCTGTTCTCGTTTACGAAACCCGACGCGCCTTGGTTTGCCTGGGAGTGGCTGTCGGATGTTGCTCTGGCCTGGTTGCATATGCACGGAGGCTTGGCTTGGGTGGTGATCGCATCGATCCTCTTGATCTGTTTGACCTCGGCGCTGCTCTTCCAAATCCTAATCAGACGCTGCGAGAACCGCTTGATCGCCCTGGTCGTGACCTTTCTCGTTGTGGGGGGCTTCTCAGTCCACTGGCTGGCCCGTCCCCACCTGTTCACCATGTTTTTCAGCGTAGTGTGGCTGGCAATTATCGATCGGGCCGAGCAGCGTGAGACCTGGCTGCTTTGGCTGTTGCCGCCGCTCACTGTGCTGTGGACGAATCTGCATGGCGGCTTCTTCGTCGGCATTCTGATCGCCGGGACCTACGGCGCCGGAAAGCTCGTCGAAACCATCTTTGCAAAGAGTTCGGAGCAGCGGGCGCTGCTTATTTCCAGCAGTCGCCGATATTTTTTGGTTGCCGCGGCTTGTGCGGCCGCGAGTTTGATCAACCCTTACACCTACCATCTGCACCAGCACATTGTGGAGTATTTGAGCGACACCAGCCAGCTTGCTGCGATCAGCGAGTTTCAGACGCTCAGCTTTCACGCCCCGCCGGCAATCTTCCTGGAAATCATGTTGGCCCTCGCCGGCGCAGCCGCGATTCACCACGCGCGCCGACAGCGGTTTACGGCGGTGCTTCTGATTGTGGGGTGGGCGCATTTAGCGTTGATGGCGAGCCGCAATATTCCTCTATTTCTGTTGATTGCCGCTCCTTTCGTCGCATCAACACTGGATGACTTATTGCAAACTTTCGAAACAACGCAGTTTCCCGCCTGGTTGAAAAACGCTTTGAGAACATTGCGCGAGGTGGGCGAGGAAGTTACCGCCGCGGACCGGCCATGGCGTGTACACGGCGTGGCGCTTGCAGCCGCTTTACTCGTCTCCACGATGATCTCAGGCGACGCGAAGGCATTCAAGCTCAGAGCGGAGTACGATCCCAAGCTTTACCCGGCCGGCGCGGTGCGATTGCTCCGGCTGACTGCCGGTCACCGCCGAATTTTCAGCGATGACGAGTGGGGCGATTATCTCGCTTATCAACTCTACCCCGCGGGGCGGGTCTTTATCGACGGGCGAAGTGACTTCTATGGAGCGCGGCTTGGGCAGGATTACGAGGACATTCTGGGAGTGAAGTACGACTGGGAAACGACGTTGGACCGGTACGGGGTTGACACGATTCTCCTATCTACCACGAGCGCATTATCTGGGGCAGTGAAACAGTGCGTCAGATGGAAAGTCGTTTACGACGACGGCACGGCGATCGTCTTCGAAGCCGCCACTCCCACAAACAGGATTTCTACGAATAGTGGAAATAACGAAGACCCCGGGCGATTCCCTCGCGGAAAAGCTCGGAGTCGAAAATCTCAACTCTAAAGGACAAAAACAGATGACTTTTATCCAGAACCTCCTCAAAGACGAACAGGGCCAGGACCTGATCGAGTACACACTGCTGCTGGCGTTCGTGGCGCTTGCCGCGGCGGCGCTGTTCACCAGCGTAGGCACCAGCATTACCGGCATCTGGACCGGTGCGAATACGCGGATGGCCGCAGCGTCGACGGCCGCGTCCTAAGCGCGACTGTTTGCGAAGTATGAGGGCAAGGCCACGCAGCATGGGCGAGCCAAGCCACGCAGAGTTTCTACCGCATGGTGGAAATAGATAAGACGCGAGCGATTCCTTGCCGAAACGCTCGCGTCGAAACTTACAAATGGAGAGGACAAATATCATGGGCTTTGTAAACAAATGTTTCCAAGATGAACAGGGTCAGGATCTGATCGAGTACACGCTTCTGCTGGCCTTTGTCGCGCTCGCGGCCGCGGCGTTGTTCACCAGCTTAGGTACCAGCATCACTGGGATCTGGACGGGCACGAACTCGCAAATGACCGCTGCGTCGACTGCCGCGTCTTAATTCGCGCCGCGACTTCACGTATGCGCCGATTTCTGCGACAGGAGCACGGACAAGATTTGGTTGAATACACGCTTCTGATCGCATTTATTGCCCTTGCCGGAGCCGCGGCGTTTATAGGAATGGGCACAAGTATGAGTTCGATGTGGACGGTTGTGAATAGCCGGCTGGCAGCAGCGGGCAGTGGATCCTGATGAACAAACGCTTGATAACAGTATTTCTATTTGCCTTGGTTGTGGCTGGTGCGGCAAGTTTGATCCTTTACCGGCTCGTTGCCGCGAAAATGTCTTTTCGCGCCGAGGCTCAACCTCAAAGGAAGCTTGTCGGTGCCGTTCATAGCCTTGAAGTCGGTGCGCTGATCCGAGCGGAAGACGTCAAGCTGATCGATTGGCCCGGTAATCCGCCAAAGGGAGCGATCGAATCCCTGGACGCCGCCATTGGCCGCGGCGTGATCTCGCCGATGTACGAGTCCGAGCCTTTAGTCGAGAGCCGATTGGCTTTACGGGGGGCCGGAGGCGGGTTGGCCGCTACCATTCCAGCCGGGATGAGGGCCGTCGCGGTCCGCGTGAACGATCTCGTAGGTGTATCCGGTTTTGTGCTGCCGGGAATGCGTGTCGATGTGATTATTGCGGGCAATCCCCCCGGGAACACAAGTGCTGCGTCGGGGACCATGAGCAAAACGATCCTGCAAGGCATACAAGTGTTATCCGCCGGACCCAAATTTCAGAGAGATGACGAGGGGAAACCAATTTCGGTGCCGGTGGTGAACCTGCTTGTGACGCCCGACCAGGCCGAGACGCTAAGCCTTGCCTCAAATGAAATGAGAATCCAATTGGTTCTGCGGAACCCACTCGATAGGGACGTAACCAAGACACAAGGAACGGCGGTGGCGAATTTGTTCAATGGAATGACTGGGCTGCCCTCGACAAAGTCAGTTGTCGCGTATCGGCCCAGTCGCGTTTTGCCGGAGCCGTCCTCTCAAAACGTGGTTGTCGCCGCGGAGCCGCTGCTGGTCGAGGTAATCAACGGCACCAGAAGAACGGAATTGCGATTCGGGCGCTCAGAGAAAACCGAGATGGTGGCGAGATGAAGCACTTGCGATCACTCTTCAGTCTTCTCTGCCTCGCCTTGGTGCTGGCGCCTCAAATCGGCCGGGCCGAAACAAATGACATCCTTCTGGCGCTTACGATCGTAGCCGGGCGGGGCATCGTGGTCGACAGTCCCGCGGACATCCGCCGCGTCGCAATCAGCAACGGGGAGATTGCCGAAGCAATCGTCGCAAGCCCGAGAGAGATCCTCGTGAACGGTAAGGCCGCGGGCGAGACCAGCATGGTCGTGTGGCAACAGAGTGGAACTCGCCGCGTCTACAACATCATCGTATTGCGGAATAATTCCGGGCTGGAAGCGATCCGGCGACAGCTTCAAACTGAGCTGCCTGGACAAGGCATTGGGGTAGATTTCGAGAACGAAGTGCCGATCGTGCACGGCGTCGCATCGGATCTCACCAGCGCTAACCGTGCCCTGGCACTGGCCGGTACGCTCGGCAGGCCGGTGAACCTGTTAAAGGTTCAGGTCCCCCAAACCGATCCACAAATTATCTTAAAGATCAAGTTCGCCAATGTGGATCGGTCGGTGTCCCAAAGTTTGGGAATCAACTTCTTCAGCAATGGCGCCACGAACACCATTGGCTCGATCGGCACACAGCAATTTTCGCCTCCGCGAATCACCAATGGCCAGAGCGGAGGCAAGAGCGCCTCAACGCCCACAGTTACTCTGTCCGAAGCACTGAATGTATTTCTATTCCGCCCCGATCTAAATCTTGGCGCTACTATCGAGGCGCTCGCCAGCCGCAATCTGTTACAAATCCTGGCCGAACCGAATTTACTGACGCTGAACGAACGTCCAGCTTCGTTCCTGGCTGGTGGCGAGTTCCCGTTCCCGACCCTGCAGGGCGGCGGAGCCGGTCTGGGCGCGGTGACGATTCAGTTTCGTGAATTCGGAATCCGTCTGAATTTCACTCCGTCGGTTACGCCGCGGGGAACGATCCGATTGAATGTCTCGCCGGAAGTTAGCTCCCTAGATTATGCCAACGCCTTAGTCGTTCAGGGTTACACCATACCGGCGCTATCGACGCGCCGCGTATCGACGGAAGTGGAATTAGAGGATGGGCAGAGCTTTGCCATTGCCGGCCTGCTCGATAACAGAGTCACCGAGAATCTCAGCAAGATCCCAGGCTTGGGGGACATCCCCGTGCTCGGGAAGCTGTTTCAATCTCGACAAGTCAGCAGAAGCAACACCGAACTGCTTGTTGTCGTGACTCCGGAAATTATCCGTCCTATTCCGGTCGGCCACGCGCCTCCGGAACTTAGAATGCCAACTAAGTTTCTTCCACCGAATACCAATGGCCCAGTGAGGAATCCTTCGATCGGTGCCACCGGCCCTGCGCCAGAAGGGCATCTCAAGGTGATTCCGATGGAGGATCTCACGCGTAGCCCACTGCCCGCTCGGCCAGACGGCTCTCAGCAACCGGGCGCATCTCTGCAGTTCGTCCCCATGATGGTGCCCCCGACCCAGCAATCTGTGCCCGTGCCGACTGCTCCTGCCCCGGCATCCGCCATTTCGCCGCAGTCGAATAGCCCCAAGGGATAAGGATCAGCGTGTCTTTGACAACAGCCGGTATCGTAGTTGAGACCAAGGTCCTCGCCGACGAACTATGTTCGTCGATTCACGGGTTACCGGTCAACGTGATCTTTGAGCAACCGGAGATCGGGGACTGGAGCGCTTTCGTTGAGAAGCTGGAACGGCTTCCGATTCAGGTGCTTTTTCTCGAAACTTCGCATCTGGACGATGTGCCGGGCTTTGTCCGGCGGATCCGAGCTTTGTCGTCCCCACCCGCCGTGATCGCCGTTCATACTCAGGCGGTTTCCAGCGGGATACTTGAAGCCCTGCGAGGTGGCGTCAGCGAATATCTCGTGCCGCCATTCGGACACGCTCTAGCCAAGGCGCTGGAGCGCATGTCCGGCGACCGCCGGGCGCAAGCCGGACCCGAGCGCGCTGGCGGCAAGGTGCTGGGGTTTCTTTCGGCAAAAGGCGGCTGCGGCGCCACAACCATCGCGTGCCACTTGGCCCGTGAGCTTCCAAAACAAACCGGATCGAGAGCTCTCCTCACCGATCTTGACTTCGACGCCGGCCTTGTTTCATTCGTGTTCAAGACCAAGACTTCCTATTCAATCTTCGATGCAGCGGCCAACTTACACCGTCTCGATTCAAGCTATTGGAAAGCGGTGGTTTCAAACGGAATCCCCGGCCTGGACATTATCGGATCCGCTAGCGACAACAAAGCTCAGACACTTACGCCCGAGGTGATGCAAAAGATCTTCCGATTTTTCAGGGCTGAGTACGACTGGGTGCTGGCCGATCTCGGGCGTGGCTTGAATGAATTCTGTCTCTCGACTCTGACCGACTGCGATGAGTTGTACCTTGTCACGACGGCCGAGATTGTGGCTCTCCACCATACGCAGCGAATCATCACGCGCCTGATTGAAAGAGGTTTTATCGGGGAGAATCTGCGCGTGATTCTAAACCGGCCGCCAAAGCAGTTTGACGTCACGATACCCGAGCTTGAAAAAATGCTGGGCGCACGGATACACGGAACGGTTGTGAACGACTACGACACGCTCCATGAGAGCTATGCCGAAGGAACCCTGGCGTTGCCGGCAACCGCAATTGGGCGGGCAGTTTCCGAACTGGCGCGCCGCATCGCCGGTCTGCAGTCCGAAAAGAGCAAAAAGTGGTTCTCGCTATTGAAGTAAGTGAATAACTATGTCGAATGTAATTGCAAATGCAACGACGAACGGCAATGCGCAGCCCAGCCGACCGTTCAATCCGCAGGACTACCCGCCAGAATTTCAGGAGTTGAAATTCAGCATTCACCGGAAACTGCTCGACCGGATTAATCTCGAAGCGCTCTCCACAGTTGCGTCCGATCGGAAGCGCGCCGAGGTGCGGTCCGCCGTTTCCAAGCTGGTGGAGGAAGAAAAACTGGCACTTAGCGTCGTCGAGAAAGACCGGATCATCGAAGAGGTTCTCAATGAAGTATTTGGATTGGGCCCGCTTGAGCCGCTGCTGGCCGACCCAACCATTTCCGATATTTTGGTTACCACTCCAAAGATGGTGCACGTGGAGCGCGCCGGGAAACTGTATCTTACTCCCGTCCAATTCAAGGACAACGCCCACCTCATGCGGATCATCGAAAAGATTGTTTCCGGTGTGGGCCGCCGGGTCGACGAGTCTTCTCCGCTCGTAGACGCGAGGCTGCCCGACGGCTCGCGCGTGAACGCTGCCGTTCCGCCGGTCGCCATTGATGGGCCGCTTCTATCGATTCGCCGATTTGGTAAACGTCCGCTGACCGGCGAGCAACTGGTAACAAACCGCTCGATGACGGTTGAAATGCTGCAGTTCCTCAGAGCCTGCGTAAAAGCTCGGTTGAATATCGTGGTATCGGGCGGCACCGGATCGGGAAAAACGACATTGCTGAACGCCCTCTCTGCAGCCATTCCTGAGAACGAGCGCATCATAACCATCGAAGACGCCGCCGAGCTTCAGCTCTCACAGCAACATGTAGCTCGGATGGAGACTCGTCCGGCCAATGTCGAAGGGCACGGCGCGATTCGAATCCGCGAACTGGTGATCAATTCGTTGCGCATGCGTCCGGACCGGATCATCGTCGGGGAAGTCCGGGGTGAAGAAGCGCTCGACATGTTGCAGGCCATGAACACCGGGCATGATGGCTCGCTCACAACAGTACATGCCAACACTCCTCGCGACGCGATCGGTCGCTTTGAGGTGATGGTTGGAATGGCTAACGCGAATATGGGAGTGCGCGCCATCCGTCAGCAGATCGCCTCCGCGGTAGATCTCTTTGTGCAGATCCGGCGGTTCAGCGACGGCACCCGAAAGATGAGCCACATCACCGAATGCGTCGGAATGGAAGGCGATTTGGTTACCACGCAGGATCTGTTCTTGTTTGACAAGACGGGCGTGACGGAGGCCGGCGCCGTTACCGGCTTGTTTCGCGCGACTGGAATCCGCCCGAAGTTTAGTGACCGTTTGACGGCCGCGGGGATGCCGATGCCGGCCAGCATCTTCCAGAGCCGGCTCGAGGTCAAGTAGCGGATGACAATCCTTTTTGGCTTTTTGTTCCTTTGCTTATTCGCAACGATTCTGATCGTAGTAGCCGTCGGGCATAGCGCAATTGAGTCTCGCCGCAAGACGCAAGTCGAGAAGATACTGGAAACCGTTTCGGCAAAACCGCGCGAAGCGCCCGCACTCGTGCTGCTGGACGCCAGACACGAAGATTGGCTCGATCGATTCATCAAGGGTCTGAACGCGGGCGACCGGCTGAACTCCATGCTGGCGCAGTCGGGTCTGAACTGGACGCAAGGAAGATGGATGACCTCTACCGTGATTGCCGGATCCGTGGGACTTCTCTTCGGCCTAGCGCTACGGCGCCGTGGGCTCAGTTGGGTTCTGATTCCCGCAGTGGCGGCCGCATTTTCACTCCTCCCGTTCTTGTACGTAAGCCTGAAAAGAAAGAAACGTTTGGGCAAGTTTGAGGAACAATTTCCCGAGGCGCTCGATTTTCTGGCTCGCGCGATGCGCGCCGGACATGCGTTTTCGGTAAGCTTCGAATTGATCTGCGAGGAAGTCTCAGATCCGCTGGGCAAAGAATTTCGCACATTTTTCAACGAGCAGAATCTGGGAGCGCCGCTTGAGACGGCGATGGGCAACCTGGTAAGCCGCGTTCCCCTGCTCGACGTCCGCTTCTTCGCTTCGGCGGTTATCCTTCAGCGTCAGACCGGCGGCAACCTCGGCGAGATATTGAGTCGCTTATCGACCGTGATCCGCCAGCGATTTCAGCTAAGGGGGAAGGTGAAGGCCGCCAGCGCGCACGGGAAAATGACGAGCATCATACTCACCCTTCTCCCGGTTGCGACCGTGCTGGGATTGATGATGGTCGCGCCTACATACTTGCAGGACATGGTTGACGATCCGGATGGCCGCAAGCTTATCTTCGCAGCAATCTCGGCGATGATCCTCGGCTTCTTCGTTATGCGCAAGATCACCAACATCGAGGTCTGACAGTACAAATGTTAATTTTATCAATACTCGCGTTGTTTGTGCTCTTGCTCTTGGCGATTACTTACTTTGGATATCGTCAGTATGTCAAACCGAACGGCCGTTATCGCCGCGTATCGGAAAAGCCCGTCGATTCCAACCGCGACGCAGCAGTCCGGAATGATAAGAGAAAGCTGCCTGTCGAGATCTTCGAAGCGCTCGGCAATGTTAGCCCGATGTCGGAGGTGGGCGGCTCGGCTGCCCATCGCGAGTTAGTCGCGGCTGGTTTTCGTTCAGAACGGGCGTTGAGTATCTTCTCGGGAATTCGGCTTGTTGCCTGCGTGATCCTGCCTTTGATTGCTTTCTCTTATCGATTCGCGATTGGAGGCGCCCTGAAATCGACTCTGATCATCATCGTCGCGGCAATCGCATTGGGGTACATGGCGCCTGGGATGGTGCTCGGCCGCCTTCTCAGTCGCCGTCAGAAGCGCCTCCGCCTGTCGCTACCGGATGCCCTTGACCTTATGGTCGTCTCGGTAGAGGCTGGGCTGGGACTCGATCAGGCTATCTCCCACACGGCCAAGGAACTTATTGGCGCGCATGCCGAGATCTGTCAGGAGTTATCACTGACCGGTTTGCAAATCCGCGCCGGTACGAAGCGATCCGAAGCCTTTCGCAATCTATCCGAACGGACCGGGGAAGGCGAGATCAGGAAACTTGTGTCGATGCTGATTCAGACCGATCGCTTCGGTACGAGCATCGCAGACTCACTCCGGACTCATTCGGATTACATGCGCGTGCGCCGGAGGCAAGATGCAGAGGAGCGCGCGGCCAAGGTGGGCGTAAAGCTCGTTTTTCCGATCTTCTTCTTCATCTTGCCATCAATGATTCTGGTTTCCGCGGGCCCCGGCTTATTACAAATTTACAAAAATCTCTTCCCGATGCTTAAGAACTTCGGGCAGTAGCAGTTCAAAAAGGAGCAACAAAAATGGACCAATCGATGTTTTCGACAATTCTCTGGGTAATGGCAGGTGGGCTCCTGCTGTTCTACATTGCGCGTCGCCGCAAAAGACGATCCACTCGATAAATGAGTGATATCTCGAGCCTCCTAAGCCGGCAGAACGCAGACGGCGGTTGGGGATACAATTCTGGCGGCTCTTGCACTGAGCCAACAACATTTGCTCTTTTGGCGTTATCCGTGTCCGGCTGTGGACAGACGGTAGGCGCAAAAATGGCGATACAGTGGCTCGCGGCCAGCCAACGCAGTGACGGTGGCTGGCCTCCGCGCCGCGATGTCGATCAAAGCACGTGGGTGACCGCATTGCCGATGATCCTCCCACAAGCGATGCGGGCGAAACTCCGAGCGGACCGGGCCAAAGAATGGGTGTTATCCCAGAAAGGCCGCGAATCCGCTTGGGGCCCGCGTCTTCAGGCTTACTTAGCCGGCTCACAGAATCCGCTCGATACGTCGCAGGAGGGCTGGCCCTTCTATCCGAATACCGCTGCGTGGGTCGCGCCCACGGCATTCACTATCTTAGGGCTTGAAAGATTTCCCACGGATAGACGAGCGCGGTCGCGCTGCCACATGGGCCGCGCGTTCCTTTTGTCGCGCATCTGCAGCGATGGCGGATGGAATCACGGAAGCTTTCGCGCTCTTGAATACGATCTTGAGTCCTATCCGGAAACCACCGGCCTGGCCTTATTAGCGCTGCATGCTGAAACGGATTCCCGTTTAAGACAAAGTCTCGCTCAAGCCGAACAACGGGTCTCGCGTCTCAAGTCAAGAGAAGCGCGAAGTTGGTTGCAGCTCGGGCTGTTCGCGCACAGCCGCCCCGTGCTGTCGAAACTTGAAGATTGCAATCCGTCTCGATCCGTTTTGGAGATAGCTCTTACCGCACTGGTCGGAGCGGCCGCCAACGGCAACAACGCCTTCATTCATTCCGATGAAAACTTATAAGACGACACGGCGGGAACTACTCGGCAGCGTCTCACTCTCCCTCGCTGCATGCCATCTGCGGAACCCCCGCGAGGACGCAATCGTTTCAGTAGTGAAAGCTCCGGCCTACTCCGGCGCGCTCTACGACACGGTTCACCGCCTGTTCGTTCAGCATCGCGTTCCTATCAAGGGGAAGAGAGTCATATTGAAGCCCAATCTGGTAGAGTTCGACGCAGGCTCGGCAATCAACACACATCCCATGCTGGTCCATGCCGCTTTGGAATCGGTTCGCTCTCTGGGCGCAAGCGATGTGCGTATTGCCGAAGGGCCCGGACACCGGCGGCTCACCTTGGACCTTGCCGATGAGGCTGGCTACTTCGCCACCATTCCTAAATTCGAAGAGCTGTTCACGGACTTGAACCTGGATGACGTTGCCCGGTGCACGGTGAAACGGCCGGCTTCAAAACTCACTGAAGTCTATCTGCCCCGCACTGTTCTTGGTTGCGACCTCCTCGTCTCCATGCCCAAGATGAAAACGCATCATTGGGCCGGGGCCACGTTGAGCATGAAAAATCTTTTCGGTACGGTTCCAGGCGGAGTTTACGGATGGCCCAAAAATATTTTGCATTGGGCCGGCATTCATGAGTGCATTGCCGATTTACAACAGTTCGTTCCCAACAGCTTTGCACTTGTGGACGCCATTGACGCCATGGAGGGCAACGGACCGATTCAAGGCAAAACCAAGCATGTCGGCCTGCTCATAGCGGGGCGCAACATGGTCGCTGTAGACGCGACCTGCTGCACGATCATGGCGATTGATCCTCAAAAGATCGACTATCTACGGCTGGCGGGGCTCGATAACTGCCGGATCTCTCAGATCGGCGAAGATCTTAAGAACTTACGCACGCCATTTGAGCTGCTGCCTTCCCTGTCAAGTCTCCGTCTGGCGTGATTTGGACCTCAGCGCGATATCGCATAAAACTCATGCCGGTCATCTTCGAGAGCTGCTCCAGCGAAAGCTCATCTCGACACCTTCAGCCTTATTCATTGCCAAACATGTTGAACTGTTCGAAGGTTCTTTGGAATTCCGCCTTGAGGATCGGGTTCGGTTCGGTAAATCCATCCACGACATTCTTGGCCCAAAATGAAGTCACTGCTGTCCGGGACATGAGTTTTTAATTCCCGCCAAAGCCCTGAAACTGGATGAGTTAAGCAGGTTTTTGGGATTTTTCGATTTGAACTTTTTCTGGCCCAAAATGGCTCCCGAGGACGGCGGAGGCCAGCGGCGGC
>JBBROU010000100.1:0-18848 GCA_038229055.1 Bryobacterales bacterium
ACTCTCGTCATTAACCGCGGATAGTCTGTACGCGGCCGGATGGCGAGCTCTTGTTAGGGATGATATTAGCCGAGCCAAAGCCCTAGTGGCTGTGCCAGACGCGCAATGGCCGGTTGCCGTCTGGAAGGAGCTGGTCATATCATTTCAGGCTTCTGGCGAGGGCTTTGAACTTTGGAAGGTCATCTGCCCAAGCCTCATTTCCCAACACGGTATCGCCGAAATGGCGTTAAATGGCGTATGATCTCTCTTTTGCTTTGGGAAGGATCGCGAAAGCAACTTCATTAGAAAACGAAGAATGCTTCGTTTCCTTTTGGAATGTCGTTGCGCCCTTGGTATTCCAGGTTGCGAGTGTCGAAGGGGGTGACTACATGACTAGAGCCATCAATTCTCCGGCCGGGGAGATGGCGCAGTCTTTACTCTCTCGGCTAGCAGTTCACACTGAGAAGGTTCCAGACTGGATTTGGCAAGCATTGAAAGTCATCACAGATGCGCGCACAGGATCGGCGCATCTAGCTCAGGTTCTGTTAGCTTCGCGAACTCAACTGTTGTTCAACTTAGATCGTTATTGGACTACCGAGAATCTCATTCCGCTTTTCTCGTGGAAATGCCACAAATATGCCGCCGCGGCTTGGGTGGGATACATATGGCAGTTTGGCGTAACTGCTGATTTATGGCCGTTCATAAAGGCTGATTTTATTCTCGCGCTGAAGAATTACGACGGGCTGGGTCCGGCGGCTAAATCGGCCGCTTCCTGGTTTACCGCAATATGCATAAACCAGCCCTTGTGGATTGAATATGAAACAGCCTCCGCCATTCTGAAGCAGTTTCCGGGTGAGGCGCGCGCCGCCGCCGCGCACGTTCTATTACAAAGATTAGAAGGTGCCCTCGACGAATCAGATTCACTTTGGCGTGAGCGCATTGGTCCGTGGCTGAATGGCGCATGGCCAAAAAGCCCTAAGCTTCGAGACAGTAGCGCATCTCTCTATTTGGCGTTAGCCGCATTGACGAAGAAGGATGAATTTCCTGCGGCGGTGCCTGTTGTTCTTGAAATTATTGGGTCGGGTGAGATGCACCTATATGTTCAGCATTACGAGGCGCTCTTCGCACGCCACACTGCTAAACATCCTACTGAACTAATGCGATTACTTGCGGCGATGATCGGAACGGGCACTCGGTTATACGATAAAAAGCTCAGGGTTGTTCTCAATGGACTCGGCAAGGCGTGTCCGGCTTGCACAGAAAGTCCAGAGTATCGCTTGATAGAAGAGGCATTGCGAGCGAACAGCTTGTGACGTGCGAATTAGTGCTTGCTTTGCGTCGGCGGACGCGCGACGGACTCCTCGAGCGAGAGGAAGTAGGCGCGACAGGGTGCACATCTCCCGAAATCAGCTCGGACGTCAAAGCCCAGCCCTCGAACGTCGACATCTCGACGCTTCACACCGTCTGCTAAAAGCCTACGCCCGGAAAACAGGCTCAAGACTGGAAGTGTGCTTCTTCAGTTGTGCCAACTCTTCTTGGCCCAGGTGAGGGAGAGGCGATAGAGCAAACTCCAACGCCATGTCCCAAATTCGCTCATCGCCGGGAGGGACCGCGGCGGTCACTTCCTGATTTAAAGTGAAACGCAAGGCGAGGCGGGCCATCTCACGGTCGTCGATCGGCTGATACCAGCATTTTGGATACTTCCGGTCCTTCTCCTGTATCGAAGCCGGCCATTTCCCGAACGCCATGGCTTTCAATGCCAAACGGGCCATTCCCTTGGCTTTGGCCTTGGCCAGAATCTGCGGCCCGAATCCTCCGTTCTCCCACGCGTTGACATTCACCGGGAACAGAACGCTGTCGAGTTCCATGGCATCCATCAACCGAAGGGCGGCGGCCGCATTGTGCGCGGAGAATCCCAAATGGCGGGCCTTCCCTTCTTTTTTTGCTTTGAGAAAAGTCTCGGCCGCGCCCTTGGGAGCCAGGATCTGGTCCACATCCTCCATCGAGGCGACGGCATGAAACTGATATAGATCCACGTGGTCCGTGCCGAAGCGTTTTAACGTTTGGTCCAGTTCGGTCTGCGCGCCCGCGGCATCCCGCTTGCCGGTTTTCTCTGCGAGGAAGACGCGGCTCCGATACGGCCGGAGCGACTGGCCGAGCTTGATTTCCGCTTCTCCGTCGAAATAAGAAGGTGCGCAGTCAAAGTAGTTGACGCCGCGGTCAAAGGCGTCGGCAACGCGGCGGTCAGACTCCTTCTGTTCCAGTCCGCAAATCACGATGCCGCCCAAAGCAATCACCGAAAGTTCAATCCCGTCCTTATAGGGGCGTCGCGGGAGCGTCCCGGTGGCGCCCTTCAAATAACTGGCCTTGCTCAGCGCGGCAGTCGTCGCAAGAAACTCACGTCGATCCATAAACTGACCCTCCTGTTGGTCTCTCGAATACTAGCTTACGGCCTCACGATCGAACCATCCATCCGGCGATCGTTACCACGACTATCGCCCGGTCCTTTGTAAGGATATTTGGCCGCTGCCGCCTCGTTGATATCGATCCCGAGCCCCGGGCGGTCGTTGGCATAGAGAAAACCTTTCGAAATCTCGGGAGTGCCGGGAAACACTTCACGCAAAACTTCGGAGAACTTGTTCTCTTCCTGAATTCCGAAATTGGAAATTGTGAGATCTAGATGCAGATTGACGGCATGCCCCACCGGCGACACGTTTGCCGGGCCATGCCACGCGGTGCGAACACCGAACATCTCGCAGGTAGCGGCGATCTTGCGCGCCTGACTCAACCCGCCGATCGCCGAAAGGTGGCAGCGAATAAAATCGATCCAGCGGTTCGCTACCAGCGGCAGCCACTCGTTGCGGTTCACGAACAGTTCACCCATCGCCAGGGGCGTCGAACTTTGCTGTCTGAGCAACTGGAACCAAGCGATATCTTCGGGAGCCGTCGGATCTTCCAGAAAGAACAACCGAAACGGTTCCACTGCTTTTGCCAGCACCAGCGCCTGGGCGGGTGCAATGCGCTCATGAACATCGTGGATGAAGTCAACGTCGAACCCGATCTTGGACCGAAGGTAGTCGAACATCTTCACCGTGTTGTTGATGTAGGGCGTCGGTTCGAACACGGGCGATGGAACCACACCGGCCGGACGCGCCCTCTGGATGGCATCCGACGTGGGATTGGCAACTCCGTAGCCTGAAAACCCCGGCACCGCGAGCTGCACTCGCACGTGACGGTATCCCGATTCCATGGCTTTGCGAACCTGGTTCTCGAGCTCCGGCAGTTCCTGCGCGCTCGTGTGCGTGTAAAGCGGCGCCGCCGCGCGCACCTTGCCGCCCAGCAGTTTATAAACGGGCATGTTCGCGCGCTTTCCCATGATGTCCCAAAGGGCGCCGTCGATGCCGGAAAGCGCATTGTTGAGCGTTACGCCCTGCCTGAAATAGGAAGACAAATACGCCGACTGCCAGATATCTTCGATGTCGTCGACGTTCTTGCCGACAACGAAAGGTTTCAGATAATCGTTCACAGCCGACGCCACGGCAAGCGGCCGTTCCCGATGGGTAGCGCAACCGACGCCGTAGAGTCCCGGCTCGCTGGTCATCACCTTGACGACCACCAGATGATCATTCTCCGGTTGCGTCAGGATCGTCTTAACGTCGGTAATCTTGACCGTTCCGGAAATTCGATTCTGGGCGGGAATCAGAGGCGTCGCGGCAATGGCGCCTCCGGTTGAGAACAAGCGAAGAGCGGCGCGTCGATTCATACAGCCCAAAGTGTATCGCGCTCGTCTTATAATCGAAGTACCCAAGAGTTCAGCGTCTGCACACCGGGACACTGGGCCACCATGCGGGATGCGGAACATGATGAATGTTAATTTCTACGCCCGCGGTCGAGCTTAGCGCCGAACGCGGTTTCTTACCTCGTCACGACCCTCTAAGAAGACTTCCCAAACCCTTTGACGATTGGGAACATACCGCCTTAAGCCTTCCAAAGCTTCTGGCTTCCGATCACATTCGCCGCACCATCGAGGAGCTTCCCCCGTTCCCGATTGAGGCGATCACGAACCCGCCTGAACGCGAGCGAGCCATGGTTCTGTTGAGCTACCTTGGCCATGCTTACGTCTGGGGCGGCGCGAAGCCGGCCGAGATTCTGCCGGCGCGTCTTGCCGTTCCGTGGCACAACGTCGCCGTCACACTCGGACGCCCGCCCGTTCTCAGTTACAGCAGTTACTCACTCCACAACTTCTTCCGGTTCGATCCAGCACGCGAGATCGAGTGCGGAAATCTCGCCCTGATCCAGAACTTCTTCGGTGGCATCGACGAAGAGTGGTTCATCCTGATCCACGTAGACATCGAACGCCGTGCCGCTCCCGGTTTAGCTGTGCTGCACGCCTGTTTGGACGCCGCCGAATCGAAGGATGCCGAACGTCTCGAAGCTCATCTCGCCACCGTGCGGGCTTCGATCGCGGCCATGTATGCGTCGTTGAAGCGCATGACTGAATGGTGCGACCCGTACATCTATTACCACCGTGTGCGCCCCTACATTCATGGGTGGAAAAATCATCCGGATCTGCCGCAAGGCCTTCTTTACCAGAGCGTTCGCGCCTATGGCGGTCAGCCGCAGCAGTTCCGCGGTGAAACGGGAGCGCAGAGCGCGATCATCCCGTCGCTTGACGCCATGCTCGGCATCGGTCACAAAGAGGACACTCTGCGCATTTACCTGATGGAGATGCGCACTTACATTCCGCCCGATCAGCGCCGCTTTATCGAATCGCTCGAGGAGCGCGATTCGGTGCGTTTCTTTGTGCAGCGATCCGGACGTGCAGCCCTGACCGATGTCTACAACGCCTGTGTCGAAGGCGTCGAATCCTTTCGCACGCTGCACCTGGAATACGCCGCCGCCTACATCTTCCGGCAGGCCCAGACGGACGTGAAGAATCCGCACGCCGTCGGCACCGGCGGCACGCCGTTCATGCAGTACTTAAAGAAGCACCGCGACGAAACCGCCGAGCACCAGTTGAAGTAGCTGACGTGTAAGGGCGTGAGCTAGCCGTTTTCGACGCGCGCCTTGATGTCCGAATACGCCGAATCGATGAGCCCGCTTAGCGCTGCGGCGTTTGTGGCCGTTCCTGGTCTCAGCTTCACATGACGCATGAGCTTTCCGGTGCCTTGCGACAACCGGGCCGGATCCGGGCAGCGACGCGCAAGAGCTCCCGGACTTCGTCGCCGCACTTTCGCATCGCCTCAAACCACTGACGCGCCACCGCTCCCAATTCACCCGCATATAGCGTCTTTGAATCGATCATCCCGGGAAACTCGACCCATCGCAGGTCATTCAATTCGGTTTGGGCGGAGTGCTGTCGCCGTGGATTGCCTGATGGGAATACGCGGAGGTTACGGACAGGCGCCTTAAGTTTATGGCGATCAGCGCGGATCTGGTGCTTGCGGTGCTGATTTGCGAGGATTTGGCGAGGCCAGATCCGGTTACGAATCTAGTTCGGTCAGCGGGACCCGATCTGGCGATTGCTTTACTCATGGATGGGCCGCAGACAAAAGAGCACTGGGCGGCGAGGTACGCGACCGTGCCGTAAAGAATCGAACTCTTCAAACGCTCGCGTTGAGTTAGCGCGCCGGTATTTCAGCGGGCTGCGGGGGCGGGGGTTGCATCCGGAATCAATGGGCGGGTGGGGTCAACCTTGAACCAAAGCCAACAGGCAATCAGGAGCAGCGCGGCCATGGGGATGAAGGGGACGTTGTAACTGCCGTAGCGGCCGACAAGATATCCAAACGCCAGCGAGGAGGCAAACGTGCCGATTTGCGCGGCGGTGTTCATGGCGCCGACGATGGCGCCGGCGAAGGCGCCCCCGATATCGAGAGAGACGGCGAACATGATGGGCTGCTGAAAAGTGATTCCACTGTAGACCAGCGAGAGCAAGACCAGCGCGGCCAGCCACTGATGCGTGAACATGACGGCAACCGTGCAGATAGCCGCGGTACCCAGCCCGGCCACGCCGATGGAGCGGCGGCCCCATTTGAGACCCATGCGCTGAACGAGCATGTTACCTGGCGAGACCTCCGCCGAAGTTGGCTGCCGGCGCCGGCGAGAAAGGGCAGAGAGGATAACAAGAGATCGTTTTCACTGTAGCCGCGAGCCTTGACTAAGTAAGTATGGAACCACGATTGGAAAAAGTAGAAGGTATAGACGTGGCTAAAAGCAACGCCCCATCGCGGCCCAGAAATTGGTTGAGCGAAAGGCAATCTTCCAGGGAAGGCAGTGGTGGGCCTTGGGCATGAGGCCACGGGTTTCGGCTAACTCGGCTGGAGTGACGCCGGCCTTCTCGGCCGGAGAGTCGCGGAACCACCAGTACCACGCGGCGCTCCAGGCGACGCCCAGGATGCCAAAGAGGTAGAACGATGCGCGCCAGCCGTAATGGACCTGGATCGGGATGACGAGCAGAGGGGCGATGGCGCCTCCCAACTGGCTGGCCATCAATACGACTCCAAAGACGCGTCCGCGTTCATGAACGGGAAACCAGCGGGCTATGGCGACGGAGGCATTGGGAAAGGCGCCGGCTTCCCCCATTCCGAACAGAAAGCGCGTCGCCAGGAGGGGATAGAAACCGGTGACCAGCCCGGTCAGCGAAGTGAATGCGGACCACCACAAGACGGTGCGGGTGAGCACGCGGCGCGGACCGATGCGGTCGCCGAGCGCGCCGCTGGGGATCTCAAACGCCGCGTAAGATAGCGTGAAAATTCCGGTAACCCAGCCCCAGGCCAGAGGACTGATATGGAGAGCGTCCTGCATGCGCGGGTCCGCGACCGAAATACAAACGCGGTCGAGGTAGGTGACGACCCTCAGCAATGACAGCAGGCCTAATAACCGGTTGCGGTATTTCGCGGCGCGCCCGTCCGGAGGGCATGAGATAAGCTATCACGCGGGCACGCGGGCCTACCTTTGGCGGAACTCCTCCGGCGCGACTTTGCGGCGGGACGGTGAGAGAGTGCGGGCGAGATCGGCGTCGGAGAGCGGTTCGAGCGGGTGAAAAACAAGGTTCCAGCCGTCGTTCGACTGCCGCGGCAGGGCTTGGCGGGTCGGCGGCGGATCTACGATGGCAATGGAATTCGATTCGTCGTCGAGCACGGCGAAGAACTGGGCGTCGGTATTTGGGTTACCTCGAGGTCGCCTCGGCGTTTTGGAGGTTGAGCTCCACTCGCTCACCGTTGATCAAAACATAGCCGGAGTCGATCAGCTGCTGGCCGGTGAGGTCGTAGGTCTCGTAGCGCCGCAGGCTTTCGACGGGAAAGAAGAACTCGACCGACTCGGACGATCCTTCGACGGCACCGACGCGGACGCTGGTGCTGAACACGATGCCGGAGAAGTCCGTCGGCGGCATGAAGGAGGCCAGAATGGGGCGGATCAGACGGGAAACATGCCGGTCGAAAGCCAGTGCGGCGAGGCGATATTGGGAGCCGACTTCGCCGGCGGGAAGATTCGCGGTGAGGGACAACTGCAGGAAGGAGCGGTCGTGGAAGGCGATCAGCGAGGGGGGCGCGTAGGCGATGAAATGGGCTTGCGCATCCAGATCTCGCACCACGCGGTCGAGCGTGCCTTGAATGACCGCTTGCCGCGCGGCGAGGGCGGCGGGAGACAGGTCTTCGGCGGGCCTGGTATCCGGGGGAGGAACGGGACGCGGGACGACAACGGCCACGGGACGACTGATCTCGACATGGCTGCTGAGAGGCTGCGGGGCGGTTTTGTCGGACCACAGTTCGATGGGCCGGCCGTCGACGAAGATCTGGGCGCTGGCCAGTTGGGCGACCTGGTCCTCGGGATCGCGGTCCGCGGCGATTCGGGCGGCGGCGGCGCGGGGGACGATCAAGGTGACATTCTCGGCATTCTCGACCGGCACGCCGAGCACTTTGTGGAGCGTGTGGTGCGAGACTTCAATGGCGATCGCGTCCATTTTCTTCTCACTATCGATGCGGGGAGAAACGGCGCGGATGATGGGCAGCATGACGTCGAGATAGGTTCTCCTGGCGCGCTCGGCTTCGGTCATGCGGTCGGCCGAGTAAGCCGCGAAGTAATTGCCGGTGACCTGCACGACGGTCTGTTTTTCTACCGCGGCGAAGCGAATGGCGCGTTGATCCATGGACTGCTGCTTGCCCTGCTCGACGTCGAGAAAGCGGCTTAAATAGAACCGGTAGGGATAAGTGTGGGCAGTGATCTCGACGGCGGCGGCCTTCAGCTCATCGAAATGCCGCTCTTGCAGAGCGCGCAGCGCGGGGTCGGCAATCTCCCGCGGCGCGAGCACCTGAGCGGCGCAAACCGCGCATAGGATAGAGACGAGACTAATGCTGCGCATAGACGATCTCCTTTTGTTGGTAGGGCGGGTCGGCGGAGGCGCGAATCCAAGCGACGAGAGCTTCGATATCGGATTTGTGGAGAGTCACGCCGTAGGGCGGCATTTCGGCGGGCTTTCCGACAGCGGGGCCGCCGTGGGTGACGATGGCGGTGAGGTCGGCGTCGCTGATGCGATTGAGAAAAGCTCCGTCGCTAAAGGCGTGGGGCTTCTCGACCAGATTGTCGTAGTTAGAGACGCGCTCGGCGCTGGATTCCTGGTCGTGACAGCGGACGCAGTAGAAGTCGCTCAACTGCCTGCCGAGGTTCGCGCGGGCACTGATGGCAAGCTCGTCGATGGGAATTTCGACGGTCTTCGCGGCGGCGTCCTGGGTGGCCGCGACGATCCGATAGCGTCCGGCTTCCGCCCCGAGAATTGCCGTGGTGGTGAACTGGCCATCCGCTCCGGTGAGGCCGCTAGAGGGCTGGAAGCGGGTGCCGAGCGTATCGCGAAACTGCACGGGCGCGCCGGCCACGGGCGCTCCCTTAGAGTCGTTCACCTGCACGACGAGGGGCTGGTCCAGCACGGCGCCGGCGGGGGCGATTTGCTTGTCTCCGCTTATCCCGACGATGGCGGAACCGTTGGCTTTTGCCGCAGCACCGGAAAAGGGGCTTTGCCTGGCGCAGCCGACCGACAGGACCAGCAACAAGAAATTCAAGACGATGGCGGCGGCGATGGCGGACTTCGCGCTCATGGCTTACTCCCAGCTTTCGCCGATTGACCTTTTTGGGCGACGAGAAACGCCGTGAGCTCGCGCGCGTCGGTGTCGCTCATCGACCAATTTGGTTCGAGGGTCTTAGCGCGCAACGACGCCGGTGCTTTCAGCCAGTGGAAGATCCAAGCTGCATTCAGCCGCGAACCCACCGCGGTCAGAGTTGGTCCGACGTAGCCCTTATCCTGTTTGGCGTCGACGATATGGCACGATTGGCACTCGTACTTCGAGTAAAAGAGTTGCTTGCCGTTCTCGGCATCGGCTGGATCCGAACCCGCCAGGGGTTCGTCGCGATCGAAGGCGGGCGTCTGGTAGACGGTCATAAGGTAGTCGGCGATTACGCCGGCATCGTGATCGTCGAGGTTGAATTTTGGCATGCGGCGAATGAGCGCGGGCCGCAAAGTATTCGGATTCTTCATAAACTTGAACAGCCAGTCGCGCTGCACCGAGGTGCCTTCCCAGGAGAGGTCCGGAGCCATGTCGCCGCCGCGCCCGTCGATGGCATGACAGGCGAAGCAGTTGAGATCGCGCATGAGGCGTCCGGCTTCTCCGGAAGGCTCGTAAAGAGTGGGATAAACCCCCGCGACGCGCATGGCGGGAGGCAGAGTTCGGGCGCGCTCGGTCTGGGCCAGCAGGGCCGTGGTGAGCGCTTCGACCTGGGGGGTCGAGAGGCTGAACTGCGGCATTTTCAAGCCGGGTCCGAGGCTGCGAGGATCGCGGATTTTGGCCTCGATGTAGACCGGGAGAGAATGTTCCATATCCGGTTTGAAGAGCGCCTTTACCAGGGGCAGGCTGCCCACGGAGGTGAGCTCGGGCGCAAAATTTTCGGTCTTGGGCACGCCGTTGATCTGGTGACAAGAGGTGCAGCCGTTCGCGGACACCAGCTTCTTTCCGCGAGCGATCTGCCGGTCCGTGGCTGGATCGAGATGAATGCCGTTGATCCAATCCGGATCGGCTTTGCTTTCGAGGAACCCGGTGACGAGGGCGACTTGTTTGGCGTCGAAGCGATAGTGGGGCATGGCCGTGCCGGGATCGTAGAGTTTGGGATTGCCGACCCACTGAGCGAGCCAAGCGGGCCTGGCTTTGGTGCCGATGCGCGTGAGTTCGGGGCCGAGGGTGCCGCCGACCATAAGTCCCGCGGCGTTTTGGACCGCGTGACAGGAGGCGCAGAACGATTCGCCGTAGACGCTGGCGCCGGCCTGGAGAGCGGCGGCGTCGGGCGTACCGGGCGCGGCCGGGGCGGCGGGACCGCCGGGAAGTGGCGTCGATTGAGAAATCAGGAATGCCGAGATATCGCGCAACTCATCGTCTTTGAATTGATAGTTGGGCATGGTGGCCGTCGCGGAATAGGACTGTGGATTCTTTAGCCAGCCGAAGATCCACTCGCGCGTGGTCTTATCGGCGATGTGAGTGAGTTCGGGAGGATCGTCGGTGGCGGCGACTTTGACGCCATCGGGGAGGGCGACGACATGGCAACGCACGCAGCCGTAACTGGCGAGCAGACTGCGCCCGGCATTGAGCTTGGAAGTGCCGGTGGACCGGTTGAGGTGGCATTGGCCGCAGGAGGATTCGACATAGCGGGCGGCAAGCATGGGCCGGTCCCAGGCTTTAGTGCCGCGGTGCGCTTCCTCGACCGTGGTGGCGGCACCCTGGCCGCCGTGGCACATGACGCAGCCGAATTCGTTGAGGCTGTGTGGAATGGATGGATGCGCGTTTAGCGGCTGCGCACGCACATCGCGGAGAGAGGCTTCCTGCATGCCGGTGTGACAGGTGGTGCAGCGGTCGACAACGCCCAGTTTCGGGATGTAGATCTGGTGGATGCCGCTTTCAAAGCGGCGGCGGAGCGCGACGGCGTCGGCGCGGCCGGCGATCAACTTAAGATATTGTTTCTGATAATGGGACCATTCGCGCAACTGGTCGCGCAGGGGAACAACGGCGAGCGAAAGCAGCAGGATGACGCCCAGGGTCCCGAAGGCGCGGGCGCTGTCGCCGAAGAGGGTTTGGCGGAGTTTCGTCAGGAATGTTCGCATCGTGAAATCAGAGCTCCCAGGGCCACACCCAGGCCCAGCCGGGGCCGCGGAAGAAGGTTCCGATGACGGTGAGCACGGAGGCGGCGATCAGAAACCAGGTCACAATCCAGAATGAAAGCGGTTTCGAGGCAAGCCACTTCGCGAAGCGTCCGCTGGGGTGCGGTTGGGCAGCGGCCAGCATCGCCGCGCCGATGAGCACCGTGGGCGCGAGGACGGCATAGACTTTATAAGCCAGCAGAAGAGCCACCAGCGCCAACATCCCGACGCCGAAGACGCGCAGACGTGTCTGCCGATTCTTAGCCCACACTCCTTCCGATTCCACGTTGATGTTGAAATACGGCACGACGACCAAGGCCATCAAAACGAGGCTCGGAATAAGAACTCCGGCGACGACGGGCGGAAAATAGTGCAGCAGCTCCTGCAGGCCGAGGAAATACCAAGGGGCCTTGGCAGGGTTCGGCGTCAGCATGGGATCGGCGAAGGCTTCAAGCGGCGCGTCCCAGAGGATCGACAGCCAGATCAGCCCGATGACCAGAAGTTCGATGGCGACAAGGGCGCGAAACAGGCCGTTGGGCCAGGTCATGACGGTGTCTTCATCGGTGACCTTTACCTGCGGCGAAGTGCGGCGCGTGAGGAAGGCGACGCGCACCGGCGTGCGGCGGCTGTTGGAATCGACGGCGGCGGTGAAGCGCGGCGGCTCAGGCATGGGGGAGGGTCTCGGCTTCCGCGGGTTTGGGGCCACCCACATGAATGCCGCCATCCTTGCGGATGCGCCAGAAGTGAATGGCAATGAACAAGACGGCGAGGAGCGGCAGAATCACGCAGTGCAGGACGTAGAAGCGGAGAAGAGCGTTGGCATTGACGGTGTGACCGCCGAGCATGAGGAAGCGAATTTTGTCGCCCACCAGCGGCACGGCGGAAAGAAGGTTGGAGCCGACGGTGATGGCCCAGAACGCGAGCTGGTCCCAAGGCAGCAGATATCCGGTATAGCTGAGGAACAGAGTGAGAGTCAGGAGCACGACGCCCACGACCCAGTTGAACTCCCGCGGCGAACGGTAGGCACCGCGGTAGAAGACTTTAAACATGTGCGCAAACACCAGCAGGACCATGGCATGAGCGGACCAGCGGTGCAGGTTGCGCAAGAAGACTCCGGCCGAGACGACGAACTGCAGATCCTTCATGTCGGCGTAAGCCTCCGGCGTGGACGGGTGATAGTAGAGCATCAGCAGGATGCCGGTGACCACCAGAATGGCGAACGTGGCCGTGCTCAGCGTGCCCAGATACCAGGTGACGCGGAAAGAGACGGCGCGCTTCCTGACTTTTACGGCGAGCAGATGGAGGAAGATGCTCTGCTGAACGACCTGCGAGCGATGCAGGTTCGAAGTGCCGGTTCCACTGCGGAATACGGATTGCCACACGCGGGTGCGGCGCAACTGGTTCCAATATCCTTCCATCGCCTGAATCATGCTTTATGTCCTAAGGTACTGGTTGGGTGGCACGAATACGGACCGATCTACCATGAGGTCGCCTTCATCGCTCAGCCACACTTTCAGCCAGGGCAGCGGTTTCGGGGCTGGGCCCTCCAGTTTGACGCCGTGCCGATCGAACTTACTGCCATGGCAGGGGCAAGCGATGATTCCCGCATCGGGCTTCCAGACGGTCAGGCAGCCGAGGTGCGTGCACACGGCGGAGAGCGAGTAGAAGCCTTCAGTGGCGTGGACGGCGTAGATGCCGCTCTCCGGATCGGCGGTGAAAGAACCGGCGGAAAACGCCGCGGGCTTGCCGAGATTTACGATGGTCGACGGCTCATAGAGCACGTTGGGCGATAAGAATCGATATCCGAAAACGCATGCGCCGCAGGCGGCGACGGCGAAGGACCCGACGCCCAACCGCACTAAGGTCTCGCGGCGCGTTAATTCCGATGGTGGTTCAATCGCCGATAAGGTATCGCTCACTTATGTTCTCCTTCTAAAGGGCCGGGGAGGGGGCCAGCCCCGAGGGATCTTTAATCACCCAGCGGTAGCTTTCCATGGTGATCGTGTTTACGGGGCAGCGGGCGGCGCACAATCCGCAGCGGATGCAGCGCGTTTCATCTTTCAACATAACGGAGCCGGAGAGGGTTCCGAGCTCGCTGGGGGCGACGTCATAAAGCTCGAGGTTGTATAAGTCGAGATGGCTTTCGATATGCGCGACGGCGGCGCCGGCAAACTCCACGCTTTGGAGGGAAACCAGATTCAGGCACGATTCGGGGCAGACATCCACACACCCGCCGCACAGAATGCATGCCGACGCATCGGCTTCGTTGCCTTCGAAGACGGTGTTGACCCAGCAGTGCAAGCAGCGTCGGGCCTCGGCCATGGCGGATTCCTCGTCGTAGCCGATTTCCACCTCGGTGACACCGGTGCGCCGGTCGAGCGGGAGCATGGGGACCGGCTGGCGGGCGATGTCGATGAAATCGGCGTACATGCGGTGGTGGTCGAGAATCTCGATTTCAATCTCGGGCTCGGGATGGCCGCTGCCCATCAAGTGGGCATCGATTCCCATGGCGATGCGCTTGCCATCGGCCACGCTATCGATAATGAGTCGGGGGCCGAAGACGCAGTCACCGCCGGCGAAGACGCCGGGCACGCTGGTCATCAGGGAATTGCGGTCGGCGACGATCAGCCCGCGCGGACTGACGGCCACACCATCTTCGGGGGTTAGAAAATCGAGGTTCGCAGTCTGGCCGACGGCCAGGATGATGGTGTCGCACTCGATGGTGGATTCGGTTCCATCGTAAAACGAAGGACTGAAGCGGCCGTTTGCATCGACCAGCGCTTTGGTTTGGAGCACCTCCAAACCGCTGACGCGGCCGTTGGCGGCGAGCACGCGTTTAGGTCCAAAGCCGGCGTGCATGACGATGCCTTCGGTTTCGGCTTCCTCGATCTCTTCGAGGGCGGCGGGCATTTCCTGGCGGCGCTCCAGGCAGACGATATTCACCTCGCGCGCGCCCATACGCAGCGCCGAGAGCGAGACGTCCATCATCTCCTTAGCGGCGGCGGCGGCGACATTGTCATCGTTGACATCGACGGGATCTTCGACGCCGGGATGCTGTTTGACGACTTCGCGGGCGGCCGAGCGGGCGACATCCATGGCGACGTTGCCGCCGCCGATCACCACCACGCGCTTACCGATCTGGAAGCGGTATCCGAGGTTGGCGTTGAGCAGGAAATCGATCCCTTTGAGAACACCGTCAGTGTCGATGCCCGGAATGGAGAGATCGCGGCTGCGATGCGCGCCGACGGCGATGACGACGGCATGGAAGCCGTCGCGACGCAGTCCGGCGATGGTGAAGTCCCGCCCGGCCGCCTGATTCAATTTGAGTACGATATCGCCGCCATCGAGAATTTCGCGGACCTGGGCTTCGACCACGTTGCGGGGCAGGCGGTATTCGGGAATACCCAGGGTCAGCATTCCGCCCGGAACCGAGGACGCTTCGAAAATGGTTACGGAGTAACCGAGGCGGGCCAGGTCATGAGCGGCGGATAAACCCACGGGTCCGGCGCCGACGATGGCGACGCGGAATGGGAGCTTGGGGGAACGCGAGGGAGCGACGGCTACGGGATGGCGCGATTCAGGCCCATGGCGCTCGGTAAGAAAGCGTTTGAGGGCGCGAATGGCGATGGGCTTATCGATATCGCCGCGCCGGCAGGCGGTCTCGCAGGGGTGGGCGCAGACGCGGCCGCACACGCTCGCCATGGGATTGGGATCGCGCGCCACGCGATACGCCTCCTCGAACTGGCCTTCGGCAATCAAGGCGACATAGCGGCCGGCATTGGTGTGGGCCGGACACGCCATCATGCAGGGGAAGTTGGTATCGAGCCACTCCCCATCGACGTGCTTGTTGCCAAATCGAGTCTGCATAAAGGCGTTCGGCGGCGGGAGAAGCTTACTTGGCAACCTTCAGGTCGGCGGTGGTGTTGCCCGCTACCTTTACCGGGGACGATACGGGCTTAGATCCTTCGCGCCAAGCGACCACGGTATAGGCGCCATCGGGAACGTTTTCGATCTTGTAGGCGCCGGAAGCGTCGGCCTCGGCGAAATAAGGTGTCGGGGAAACGATCACGAAGGCGGACATCTCCGGGTGAACGTTGCAGAGCAGCGGCACAATTCCCGGCGTGTCGAACTTGAAGGGACGCTTCTCGCCTTTGGGCCAGGTGCCGAGGTTGTGAGTCATCTTCTTGTTGCCGGAGATGGCGGGCCAGAAAATGTTGTGAGCGACGTTGTCGCTATTGAGGAATTCCACGGTGCTGCCCTGCTGGACCACGGTGACGTGCGGCTGGAACAAGAGCGACTTCTGATCGACGACGGGATTCTTCGCCGGAGCGGGAAACGTCTTGCCGGGAATGGTATCGATGTAAACCGCAGCGGCGCCGTGGCCGCCGCTGACCGTTCCGCTCAACGTGCCGCCATACGAAATAGCGCTGGCGAACAATGCCGCCGACGCGAGTAACACAAACCTTTTTTGTCTCATGCTTTCTCCTAGGGAAGTTAATAAACGAACTCAAGCCCGAACAGCGCGGTATTCACGCGGAAGGGATTCTGCAATTTCTGAACGCCGGTTACAGGGTCGGTCACGCTGGTTACGCTCTGCTGGGGGCGCAACTGATATTCGAACGACGCCTTGATGTTGGGGTGGATGAGGAACTGGACACCCGGGGTGAACCGGTTGCGCGCGGATTGGGTGGCGGCGAAAAAGGGAATGCCGGTGGTGAGGGCCAGCCCGTTGATTCGGTCGGCGCTGGAATGAACGCCGTCCCATCGGGCGATGGCCATGATCCACGGCAAGACCATATAGTCGGCTTCGACGAAGCCGCCATGGAAGACGGCCGGGAAACTGCCGAGAAAGCTGGTGGGAAGCGGGGTCGCCGCCAACGGAAGAAGGATGGCGTTGCCGGTTGAATCCACCGGAAGCAGATTCTTGTCGCGGCCGTACATATAGAGGCCGAAGACATTGAGTGCGCGGAAATTGAAGCCGAAGTCGCCACCGGCGCGATAAAACGGCTCGTGTGCGACCAGCAAGGTGTTGTCGCCAGCCAGCGTCAGGCCGGGAACCGCCTGCCGGGAGTTGCCGTGCAGGTAGAAGGTGCCGACATTCAGATAGGTGTGATCGTGGGGGCCGGTAGCGCCGGCGGCTTGCATGGAACTTCGGCTGGCGGGGTCGCGCTCGAGATTGAAACGATAGGACAGCCGCGCATAGATGTCTTTGGTGCTTGAATCGGACGCGAAGCCGACGCCGCCGCTGGACCCGCCGGTGGCCGAAGGCAGGTACGGGCTGGTATTCGACGTCTGCGACACACCGGAGGTGTTCTGGTCGAAGACTGCGAGCGAATAGTGATAGCCGCCATAATTGTGGCCGCCGCTGACCTCTATGCCCTTAGCGGCGCCGGCAAAGGCGAACTGGTTGGCAACATTCTGCTGAGCGCCCATGGAATTGATGGCGCCGATGTTCGCTTCGGAGTAGATATCGTAAGGGCTGAGGTTGTAAGTGCGGGCCTGAGTGAAGGGAAGGTCGAGTTCGAACTGGCCGACTTTGAAATTCAAGGAATCGGTGGGCAGTTTGGCGAAACGACCGATATTGCCGAACCGCAGATAGGCATCGCCTAAACCGCCGGAAGCGTTCTGACCGGCGACGCTGATGTCATCATCGACCCAGAAAGAAATGTCGCTGCCGAAATTGCCCGCGGTGAAGATGCTGAAAAAGCCGGTTTCGAAGTCGGTGGCAGGAATGAACTGGGGCGCGGCGGGGGCCGAGAGCGCATTGAACCGATTGCGCTTGCCGCCGGTGACCTGGAAGAACGTACTCATACGGAGACCGATGGGCGGGAGACCGGGAATTTCGCCGGGCCAGACACTCTTAGGGAAAACATCTTTTTGGGCGGGGGCGCCGAGCATGACGGCAGGCACTTTCAGGTAGGTTTCGTCGTCTTTGGGGAACTTGAAGCCGGCGTCTTTGAAGGCCTTGCCAAAATCATTCAGCTTGGGAAAGACAATGTGGCAGGTCTGGCAGGAGGTATGGTATTGCCTGGAGAAAGCCGGAATCGCCTCGCTGTTCCGCGGGGTGAGGATAACGAAGAGCGCAGGGATCAAAACACTCAGACCGGGCGCACAGAATCTAGCTGAAGGTGCATTCACTTTTGGACAACTCCTATGTTCCAAGCTCTCTCGCTCGCAGTAGAATGATGCACGCGCCGGTCCCCCCGGGCCAGCTTCCGGGCGGTGCGGCCCACGGCCGTTCCGATCAATGTTGACAGTGCCTCCAGCGATGGAGAGGGCGGGAACCGGGCTAAAATGGAACTTTAAAAAGGCGATTGTGCTGCGCCGAATGGCGCAGCCAGCGCGTGGAAACCCTATGCTGCGTTTTGAGACAGCAGCCGCGCCACTTTGCCCTAACTAGCGTACAGTCACCGGATGTTAACGGTTACCGTGTTAGACGCGTGCCCGTCGACGGTGACGACCACACCGGATTCTCCGGCGCCGCGCAACGCCAACAGCAGGGCGACGTTCACTTGATCGAGGCCGGTGAATTTCGGCGCCGGGCCCGCATAGAGCACCGGAACCGGGATGCCGGCGATGGTGACAGAGACATTGGCCAGCGAACTGCGATTGCGAATGCCCGTTCCATAGAACGTCAGATAAACGGGAGTGTCGATTCCGGGGTCAATCGGCACCGAAATGCAGCCCGACGGCACGCAGGAAAAAACTTGCACCGGCGATTGAAGCTGCTGGTTTGGAAGCTGCGTGCGGATTGCGGTGGCAGCGGCAATCCCGGTGCCCGCGCCATTCATGCTGAACAGCGTGGGCGCAACGCCGGCTATGGAAGCGTTGGCCATTTTTGTGGGCGCGCCTCCGGTTACCAGGATTGTGGCCGATCCGGGTGCCGTGCCATCGGGGACAACGAAATTGATCTGGGTTGGGGACACGTACGCCAGGGGCGCGGGGCGTTCGACGCCGGCAGCATCCATCACTGAGAGCGTTACGCCCTGTAGCGAAGTCGGCAGCGGCTGCTCAGTGGCTTGAGAGGTGACAGTAGTGAGGCTGGCTCCATATAGCGATGCCAAAGAATTGGGTGCGACCGCGCTGCTAGGAGCCGCGGCGGACTGCACCGCATTCGCAGCAATCACGCCGAAGTAGCGGGCCATCCAGTAAGGCAGGATGTAATCGACCCCGGCGCTTTCGATGAGGCCGGTGCCGCCGCCGGAGAGTTGAAACGGATCGCGCTGCCAAAGAAAATCGGCCGGTGGCCGCAGCGGCACGGGCACCGGGTCGCAAGCCTCGCTCCCGCAAAGCTTCACCGTGCTGCTGTTGTCGACAAAATTATCGCGCGCGGGCCTCTGGAGCAATTGCTCGAGCAACGACACGGCTTCGGCATCGCGAACGGCGTTGGGACCATTTAGAGCGCGATCGACGATGTCGAAGAAAGCATTCTGATGGGCCGCCGTGTAGCCGCGCACGATCTGATAAGCCGCGCGATTCTTGGCATCGTCCCGCAGGCGAATCAGATGGTAGAAGCTCATGTAATCGAGATTGAACTTAAAGTAGGAACTGTTGCCCTGGATGTCGGCGATGGCGCCAACATTGAGCGGAGCGACCAGCAGCGGCCCGCTATCGGAGTTCGCGGGGTTCACATGATGCGCCACTTGCAGCAGCATGTAGAGTTCTTCCGGACGCAACAGGAAAGTATTCGAAG
>JBBROU010000101.1:0-18809 GCA_038229055.1 Bryobacterales bacterium
GAACTTTGTTCGCGGGTATTGTCCAGGAAAGATGTTGTGGAGAAACTGTCGGAATCCTGGTGACAGGTCAACTTTGAAATGGATGCCGACAACGCCGAGGGGAGCCGTTATCGAGATGCTAGCGGCGCCAAACAACCGCAAAGTACGTCGGCGAGGCGGGCGCCGGAAACGTCGCGCGGGATTTTCATGCCACGGACAAGACTTCGTCGCGCACGGGCGACTAAATCACTCTATGTCGACCCGCACGTTCGTTTTGGCGACGAGGAATCAGGCCGGGCGGGGGATTTTGTTCGCCTTAGATAAAGTGGAATTCACGGCAAAGATTCTGCACGCGAAGGCGCAAAGGCCGCAAAGGAATGACGGTACAATTGGGATATTCCCTTTCATGAAGTTTTTTGCCGCTCGCTCCCTCGCGTTTTGTCTTTGTTTAGTTTTTGTGCTGGTTCCGGGTGCGGTTGCGCGTCAGGAGCAGTTGGTTTGCGGCACCAGTCCGGCGCGCGCGCTTCAAGATCGTTTTCTGCATCGTCAAGCGCAAAAAGCGCGTCAGCTTGCCGCAGCCAAGGGGATGAAAGCTGCCGAGCAAACGGCGCGCAATACCAATCGCGACTTCGGGAACATCGCCGTCATCGACGATTCAAACGGCGTCGTTTCTCACCGCAACGATTTCAATCTGGATCACAAATCCCTGTCGTTCCTGCCCGCGAGCGGGAACGCCTATACGTATCAAGTTGGCGGTGACACTTACAATGCATCCGCAGTCTCTTCGGCCACGCCGCTGAACGGTCTCGCCGATGACGATTCCCGCGCAATTCCTCTTCCCTTCCTCTTTACTTTCTACGGCACGGTTTATACGCAGATCTACGTCAACTCCGATGGCAACATCACTTTTGGCGTAAGCGATACCGCGATACTCGATCGGTCACTTGGCCGGATGTCTTCCGGCGCATCCAGGATTGCGCCTTTGTACCGCGACCTGAATCCTTCAGACGCGCCTGGGAGCGTCAGCGTATTGGCCGAAGCGGCGCGCGTTACCGTCAACTGGACCAATGTTCCCGAGTTTTCCGATACGAGAACGGGCCTGAAACAAAGTTTTCAGGTCCGGCTTTATGCCGACAACCACATCGAGATGTCGTGGTCCGGCATCTCCACGGCAGGTGCCGTCGTCGGCATCTCGCCAGGGCGGTTTAAAGGAACGACCGCCGTTGTCGACTTCGTCACCACCCCATCGGCCCAGTATTCCGGAACGGTTGCCGAAACCTTCGGCGGCACCAACGAAGTGGATATCCAGCTCGTCTCCCAGAGCTTCTATCAGACTCACGACGATTCTTACGACTATCTCGCGATTTTCAACAATCTCGATGTCGCGGCGGGTAACGGCGCCGTATCTTTCGAGGAGACCCAGCGCGGCCTCGGCACCGGCTATGGTCAGGGTATTTTCGATGGGTCGTCGGAAACCGGGTCCGCGGGGCGCCTGCAATCGCTGATGAATATGGGGCCTCTCAGCCAGTTTCCAGTCGACCCCAATCAACTGTTCAACGGCAACAGCCTGTCCGCCGTGGGCGTGCTCGCGCATGAAGCCGGGCACCTGTTCCTCGCCTACGCGAGCGTTCTCGATCCCAACGATGTTACCGGGCAGCCCATGCTGGGCCGCGAGCTTGCTCACTGGAATTTTGCATTCAATTCGGAAGCCTCGTTGCTCGAAGGCAATCGCATCGCCGACCACGGCTCCGGTACCAGCCCGCGCTTCACCACCACCGACGATTATCAGCAATACGCGCCGCTGGATCAGTACCTGATGGGCTTTCGGCTCCCGGAGGAAGTTCCACCTTCGTTCCTCGCAACCAACACCGGTCAGAACTATAGCCATCGCGCCCCGCAAACCGGCGTCACCATCAGCGGCGATCGGCGCGACATCACGATCAGCGAACTCATCGACGTTGTCGGGCGGCGGACACCCGACGCGACGGTGGCGCAGCGCCATTTCCGTTTCGCGTTCATCCTGGTGAGCGCCACCGGCAAAGATCCGTCGGCCAACGAACTCGCCCAGATCGACAATTACCGGACACAGTTCGAAACCGCCTTTCGGAATTACTCCGGCCAGCGCGCCTCGGCGGATACCGCGCTTCGGCGCGTCTTACGCCTGAACGTGGCGCCTGCCGCGGGGGTGCTGGTCGGGACTGCCTCGACCGCCGCGGTCACGCTGCAACAACCTGCGGCCAGCGCGATGACTGTTAACTTATCGAGCGGCAGCGGCGTGATCGGCGTGCCTTCCAGCGTCACCATCGCGGCCGGCAGCACCAGTGCGTCGTTCGCGATTCAAGGCCTTCAGCCCGGCGTGGACGATCTGACGGCGCAACCCGCCGACGCGAGCTACGAAACCAGCTATGCGCGCGTGCAAGTGGCCGCAGCCCCGAACGTCAACCTCACCGTGATCTCCGGCAACGAGCAGGTAGCGATTCCCGGAGCGTCGTTGCCGCAGCCGATCGTCGTCCGCGTCACGGACGCCAACAATCTCCCGTATTCAGGCGTCACAATCCAGGCCGCTGACAACAGTGGCGGATCCGTGAGCGCCGCCACAGCCACCACCGATGCCAACGGCCAAGCGACCTTCAATTGGACTCCGGGCGCTTCCGTTCCAGCACGCCTGACCCTGACGCTCGCGGGTAGCAACGTCACCAGCGTGGTATCGGCTACCGGCAGCCCGCGAGTGGCAGCGGCCAACGTAGTCAACGCGGCATCGTTCAGTCCCGGCATCACGCCCGGGGGCATTGCCACCCTTTACGGCATTTACCTCGCGGCCGGCACGACGGGAGCGACCCCGTATCCCTGGCCTACGAATCTGAATGGTGTCCGCCTCCTGCTGAATAACGCAGCCGTGCCGCTGCTCTACACGTCCGACGGCCAGATAAATTTTCTGGTTCCCGCGGACTTCACCGGCAGCGCCGCCACGCTGGTCGTCGCGACGCCGCTCGGCAACTCCGCGGCCGTGAGCGTCCCGGTCGCCGCGTTGTCGCCGGGTATTTTCTTCGATGCGGCGAGCGGTTTTGGCGCGATCCTCAATGCCGGAACCACACAGACCACTACAGTGAAGCCAGCCGCCCGCGGCAGCTTCGTTGAGATCTACTGCACCGGCCTAGGCGCCGTCTCCGGAAGCGCTACGCTGCAGCAAACCACAATCACGCCGCAAGTCACCGTCGGCGGAGTCCCCGCGACCATCGCCTTTAGCGGCCTCGCGCCAGGCTATCTCGGTCTGTACCAGATCGACGTACAAATCCCCCCGTCGGCCCCGTCGGGCGCTCAGCTGCTCGTCATAAACATCAACGGCGTCCGTAGCAACACCGTCAAGATTGGAATTCAGTAAATGTCCTGGCTTTTCTCAGATCCGCTTCCCCTCGGCAGCGACGCGCCCGGCTTCTCGCTTCCAGACGAGTCCGGCCACACGGTCTCGTTAACCGAGTTCAAGGGAAAAAACGTCGTTCTGGTTTTTTATCCCGGTGACAACACGCCCGTCTGCCGCGCGCAACTCTGCGAGTTCCGCGACCGGTGGGAGCAGGCGAAGATGCGCAACATTCTGGTCTTCGGCATTAACCCAGGCGACGCGCGCAGCCATACCGGCTTCCGCGAAAAGAACCGTTTTCCATTCCCGCTCCTGGTCGACGCCGGTCAGAAAATCGGAGCTCTCTACAACGCTAACGGCCTGTTCGTGAAGCGCACCGTCTATCTCATCGGGCCCGACGGCAAGATTCGTTTCGCCCAGCGCGGCAAGCCTAAAGTGGAAGAAGTTCTGTCACACGCCGGTTAGCGAATGTCGAAATTACTCGCGTTCATTTCAACCTTCACGCTGCTGTTCGTGATGATCGGCGTAATCGCCTACGAACGTTACTATGCGCCTCCGGGCGGCTTGCTGCACCGCACCATCGACGCTCCGGCCATCGTCAAGGAAGTACAGCAGCTCAGCGAGGTGGTGACCGTCCGCTACACGGTCGAGAAAGTAGTCGGCCTGACTGAAGACAAGCGGCCCATCGGCTCGGAATCCATTCTGCTCATGGTGCAAGGCCGCGTGCTGGCGGGGGTGGATCTCTCCAGCCTCACTCAATATGACATCGCCAAAATCGGCAAGTCGGTGAAACTGCGCCTCCCCGCCGCCCGCATCACCGAAGCTTTTCTGGATGAGAAGTACACCAAAGTTTGGGACCGCCACATTACCTGGTGGACGCCGTGGGTTCCCTTCAATCCCGATTTTGAGCACAAGGCGCGCTTAGCCGCTCTGGCCGATGTTCGCAAATCCGCGCTTGAGATGGGCATTCTCAAACAAGCCCAGCAGAACGCCGATACGGCGATTCAGAAGTTCCTGCAGGCCCTCGGATTCGAGACGGTCACCACTTACTCGGCCACGTAAGCGGCTACGGCAGACTTACTCTTCTTCTTCCTCTTGACCGGTTCGCGCGGCCCGCGCCGCCGAAATAATTTTTTCAGCTTGCGGCTGCGGAACAAAGTCGTAGTGATCGAAGTCCATGCTGAATGCCGCCCGGCCCTGCGTCATCGAGGTCAAGTCGTTCTGATAATTCAGCATCTCCGACATCGGAACCTGCGCGCGAATAAATTGCGTGGGCCCTTGCGTTTCCATGCCCGAGATGCGTCCGCGCCGGCCGTTCAAATCGCCCATCAGGTCGCCCGCGAACTCGACCGGCGCTTGAATCTCGACGTTCATCACCGGCTCGAGCAGCGCCGGCCTTGCTGTCGTCATCGCATTGCGAAACGCCTTGCGCGCAGCCAGCTTGAATGACAGTTCCGAGGAATCCACGTCATGGTAGGAGCCGTCGTAAACCGTCACGCGGAAATCGACCATTGGGAATCCCGCTAAAAAACCCTTCTCGGCGGTCTCGATGATGCCTTTCTCCACGGCGGGAATGTAGTTCTTCGGAATCGAGCCGCCGAAGATATCGTTGACGAATTCGAATTTCGCTCCTCGCGGCAGCGGCTCCATGCGGATCCAGCAGTCGCCAAACTGACCGTGCCCGCCGGTCTGTTTCTTATGCCGCCCCTGCACGTCCGCCGTGCCCCGGATGGTCTCGCGGTACGGAATCTTCGGAGCCTTCAACGCGACATCCACGTGGTAACGCTTCTTCAACCGGCTGACTACAATTTCCACATGCTGCTGCCCGCAGCCCGCCACCAGAAATTCCTTGGTCTGCGGATCGCGGTAAAAACGCAGCGACTGATCTTCTTCCAGGAGCCGGTGAATGGCCTGTCCCATGCGGTCTTCATCCTGCCGCGACTTGGCTTCAATCGCGAACGCAATCGAAGGCTCCGGCAGTTTTACCTGAGGATAGGCGATCAGTGACGAGCGGTCGGCCAGCGTATCGCCGGTGAACGTCTCCTTCAACTTCGAGACGGCCCCAATGTCGCCGGCGTGCAGTTCATTCACCGGCTCAATCGTTTTCCCCACTGGCGCCCCGATGTGCGCCAGCCTCTCTTCGGCGCCATGCTGCACGCTGAAAAGATGCGCGTCATTGCGGACCACGCCGGAATAGACTTTGAAGTACGAAATACGCCCGGCGAAGGGATCGGCGCTGGTTTTGAATACGAACGCGGATACCGGCCCGGCATCCGCCAATGGACGATCGATTTCGCGACCGTTGATCTGCCCGTGCATGCTGGCGTGCTCGGTCGGCGCGGGGAAGCTCTCGCGCATGAAATTCAGCAGCAGGTCCGAGCCAATGTTGCGCAGCGCCGACGCGCACAGCACGGGGAACATACGCATTTCTCGAATCGCGGAATTCAACCCCTCCAGAATGTGCTCGACCGGCAGCGTGCCTTGTTCGAAGAACTCCTCCAGGAGCGCGTCATTCCCTTCGGCCACCATTTCGACCAGCGCTTCGTGAGCGCTTTTCGCCTGCTCCGCGCAGGACTCCGGAATCTCGCCTTCCTTGCCCTTACCATCGCCGTCGGGGGTGTAGGTGTAAGCCTTCATCCGGATCAGGTCGATCACGCCTTTGAATTCTTTTTCGGAACCGATCGGAAGTTGAATCGGAATTGCCGTTCGGCCAAAACGCGACTGGATGCTCTCCAAAGCGCGGTCGAAGCCGGCGCGTTCGCGATCCAGTTTATTCACCAAAATCGCGCGCGGGTGGTTGAACTCAGCCGCAAAATTCCAAACCTTCTCGGTCTGGACTTCCACCCCGGCTACCGCGTCCACCAGAATCAGAGACGCATCGGCCGCCACCATGGAGGCGCGCGTGTCATTGATAAAAATGTTGTAACCGGGGGTGTCTAGTAGATTCAGCTTGCTGGCCTTCCACTCCATCGCCGCGATCGCCGTCGAGATGCTCAACTTCCGCTGGATCTCTTCTTCGTCAAAATCGGTGATGGTATTGCCTTCATCGACCCGGGTTAATCGCGAGGTGGCCCCCGAGGTGAAGAGAAGTGCGGCGCTCAATGTTGTCTTACCGGAGTGCCCGTGGCCCGCAACGGCCACATTTCTTACATCTTTCGACTCGTAGACTCTCACTGGGTGTCTCCTGTCAAAGACCGGATCGTATCACAGTTGAAATGAAAGTCCAGACCTGACTCGGGAACGGGATAGAAGGCAAGCGAGCGCCGTTCGTACCGTTACTTGGGCGCTAACTGCGCTCGGAGCCACTCCTGTCTATCGCGAATCGCCGCGGCATTGAGACCGTGGCCCGCGTCATACCACAACACCTTCTTCGGCTGGCGCACCGCGTCGAAAAGCGCTTCGGCGGTTTTGCGCGGCACGTAGGGGTCGTCTTTTCCAAACTGGAGCAGAACCGGGCCGCGCGCCTGAGCGAGATAGCGGATCGGATCGAGCGGCGCGAGCCGGTCCACCACTTCCTGGCGCGCGCTGCCCTGTAGTTTTGAGCCAAGCAGATACCAATCCGAGAATGATGCCGTGCCCGCTTGCAGGGCAAAACATGTGGGGCGCGGGTCGATTGCGGCCAGAACCGCTCCGAACATCATGCCGAAATCGTGGCCCACGTATGCCACGCGCCGGCGATCGACGCCGGGCTGCGCCAGCAAGACATCGAGTGCGCGGCGGAGCTCTTTGACTTGCTGCACCGAGCGATCGAAATCCTGGGAGGTATTGCGAGTGTCGAACCATTTTGGATCGGACCACATGGTTTCGACCAGCAGCGAAGCTGTCCCCGAACCCGCCAGTTCGATGGCTTGATCCAGAAATTGGGTACGGTTGGAATCTCGGGATGCCGGTTCGTACCAATGCACAAAAAAAGCCGCTGAGAATGGACCCGACGCGCGCGGCGTCACCAGATAAGCGGCGGTCCTGCCGCCGGATTCAGCCGCAAACGTGATATCCCGCAGCATAGCCGCCCCGCGAACTTCGCTCGATTGCTGCCGGATATCGAGTGGCCGATCCGGGCGATAGCGAAACTCGTCCTTGGTAAGCCGGGTGGGCAACAGAGCAAATAGAAATAGAAACCAAGGCACGGTAGGTTCATCTTAATGCTATTTTGCCGGTCGGTAATTAATAACACGGTCTCTTGCGCGGGTTCGTGCGTATTCGCAGTCTTCGCATGGCCGCACCGGTGGAGCAATTATGGAAATTCGGTCTATTATTATCGCAACTCTCGTGGAATCTCCTCCAGCCCCTACTGTCCTCGTGGTCGACGATGAACCTGAGTTACTGCGTTTTGTCGCCGCCGTTTTAGAACGTCGCGGCATGCGCGTAATCACGGCGCACGGGTCCGCTCAGGCACTCCAGGTGATGGAACATACCGAAATGCCGCCAGACCTGCTGCTCACCGATGTGGTGATGCCGGGTGTCAGCGGCCCTATGCTGCTCGACCAGTTGTCACAACGTTTTCCGCAATTGCGCGTACTCTTCATGTCCGGTTATGAGGCCCGAACTATCGTGCAGCGTTACGTGGTGGACCAAGGCTACCCGCTGCTGCCCAAACCTTTTACCGTCGAGCAGCTTCGCGAGAAGGTAAAGTCCGTGATGGAAGAGCCGCCCGGGCCGCACGTGAGCTGAGGCCGCGTGGCGGACGATGAACTGGACGCCCGGCGTTATTGGGTGCGAGGAATGGTTCAAGGCGTCGGTTTCCGCAACTTCGCGCAGCGCGTGGCAACCGAACTGGGCGTAACCGGTTATGTGCGCAATGAAGACGATGGTCGCGTGCTGGTCTATGCCGTCGGTTCGCAAGCGCAATTGAACGCGTTCGCCGGCAAGCTGCACCGGGGACCGCGGTGGGCTTCGGTTCGCGGTGTTGAAGAGCAGCGGGACTCCGTGCAACAATACAGTTCTTTTTGCATCGCGCATTGACGCTCGCGCTGCAACGACTTCCTGAAACGAGAACAATGGACCATTTAAAGAAGCTGATCCGGGAGGTTCCGGATTTTCCGAAGCCTGGAATTCTGTTTTACGACATCACCACGCTGCTGAAGGATGCGGCCGGATTGCGCGGCGTGATCGATGGCTTGAAGAGTCATTACGAGGGAGCCGGTGTCGACGTAGTGCTCGGCATCGAAGCTCGGGGCTTCATCTTCGCTCCGGCGCTGGCCTATGCCCTCGGGGCAGGCTTCGTGCCGGTTCGCAAACCGAAGAAACTGCCGTCCGCGCTGCTGAGCAAGACTTATGATCTGGAATACGGCACCGACACGCTGGAGATTCACCGCGACGCGGTGGTCGCGGGCTGCCGCGTTCTGATTGTCGACGATCTTCTGGCGACGGGGGGGACGGCCCGGACCGCCGCCGGTATGGTCGAAGAGCTCGGCGGCACGGTGGCCGGCCTCGGGTTCGTGATCGAGTTGACGTTTTTGGGCGGCCGCTCGAAGCTAGCCGGACGCGACGTGTTCTCGTTGATGCAGTACGACAAATGAGCACCGGCGCGGTGCGGGTTCCGGCATTCGCTAAGATCAACCTCGATCTTCGCGTGCTCCAGAAACGAGCCGACGGCTTTCACGAGTTGCGCACCGTCTTTCAGACGATCTCTTTGCGCGATGAGATCGAAATCGAGTTCACACCGGCGCGCCGGACGGACATCGCCATTTCCGGCAGTGTGACGATTCGCGACAATCTGATGGAGCGCGCCGCGCGGCTCTGTCTGGACGCAATGCGCGTCCACGGCAAGGTCCGGATGAGGCTTCATAAAAGTATCCCGATGGGCGCGGGTCTGGGGGGGGGATCATCAGACGCCGCGGCCGTGTTGCTGGCGCTTCCCGTGCTCGCCGGAGATGCGATTGCGTCCGGAAAGCTATTCGAAATCGCCGCCCAACTCGGAAGCGACGTACCCTTTTTTCTGTTCGGAGGCACGGCCGTCGGCGTGGGGCGCGGCGAAGAGTTTTATCCTCTTCCGGATGCAAAACTGGGCCCGGGTCTTCTCGTCGCCTCGGGAGTCCACGTCTCGACGGCGGAAGCTTATCGCCTGGTGAGCGAAAGCCTGCGACCGGGCTCCGCAGCCGGCGCGCTCAGCGCTTTTCAAGCGCAGATTTGGCGGACCGCTGAGACCGTCGCTCAAAACGACTTCGAACCGGCCGTCTTCGCCCGCCACCCGGAATTGAAGAAATTGAAAGCGAAGCTGGCCTCCCTGGGCGCAAACCCGGCCATGATGACCGGCAGCGGGTCGGCGATTTACGGCTTCTTTCCGGATAAGAAATCCGCCTCGGCAGCCGCTTCGGGATTAGTGAAATCGTCACAATCTATGAAACAATCATTAAGAGACATTCGAGTTATTCCTATCTCGCTGGTGAGCCGCGCACGTTATCAGTCAACTTGGTTGCGGCGGCTACGACCACACATCCAAGGTGATCAATGGCCGCCCCGAAACCAGTCCGCGCGATGAATCCCGAACGCATCAAGATCTTTTCCGGAAGCGCCAATCCGGCGCTCACCCATGAAGTCTGTCAATGCCTGGGCCTGGAGCCCGGCATCGCGAAGTTGAAGCGCTTCTCGGACGGTGAAATCAATTTGCAGATTCAGGAAAACGTGCGCGGAGCCGACGTTTTCGTGGTGCAACCGACGTGCACGCCGGTAGAGCATCACCTGATGGAATTGCTGCTGATGATCGACGCGCTCAAGCGGTCCTCTGCAGAGCGCATCACGGCAGTGTTACCCTATTATGGTTACGGGCGGCAGGATCGGAAGGACAAGCCGCGTGTTCCTATATCGGCCAAACTGGTGGCAGGGCTGCTGGAGCGGTCGGGCGCGGACCGGATCATGGCGCTGGATTTACACGCCGCACAGATCCAGGGGTTCTTCGATATTCCGGTTGACCACCTATTTTTTCGGCCGGTAATGATTGATTATTTTAAGCCGCTGGACACGCCGAATCTTACGGTGGTTTCGCCGGATGCGGGCGGTGTGGAGCGGGCGCGGTCGGTGGCGAAACGGTTGAATGCGCCGTTGGCCGTGATCGATAAACGCCGCGAAGAAGCGAATGTTGCGGAAGTGATGAACGTGATCGGAAATGTTCGCGATCAGAATTGTTTGATTGTGGACGATCTGATCGATACCGCGGGAACGCTGGTAAAAGGCACTGAGGCTTTGCTTCGGCTCGGTGCGATCAGCGTCTCGGCCTGCGCGACGCATGCGGTGCTCTCGGGCGCGGCGGTGGAGCGTATCGAGGCCTCCGCGTTGAATGAAGTAATCGTGTCGAATTCGATTCCGCTGTCCGCCGAGGCTCGGAAATCGAAGAAATTTCGATCGTTGTCGGTAGCTCCGCTGCTTGCCCGCGCGGTGCAATCGATTCACGAAGAGACTTCGGTGAGTATTTTGTTTTTGTAGTTGATTAGAGAAATCAACCGGGACGCAACCCACGGCTTTGCCTTTTTTTTAGGCGGAAACGGACTTGCGCTTCGGGATCACAGGAGAATAAGGCAAGTGAGAACAGATACCGTAGTCGCCGCCGAAGTAAGAGAATCGCGCGGCAAGAATGAAGCCCGCCGGACGCGCAAGCGCGGCATGGTTCCGGCCGTCGTGTACGGCGCATTCAAAGATCCGGTGGCGGTGGCGGTCAGCCCCAAAGCCATTCAGACCATTCTGCGCAGCAAGAGCGGGCACAACACCATCTTCAACCTCGCTATCGAGGGCGGCGAGAACACGCCCGTGATGGTGGTCGATGAACAGTACGATCCCGTGAAAAGCTTCCTGCTGCATGTCGACATGAAGCGCATCGATCTCGAAAAGCGGTTGCGCGTCACGGTTCCGGTTGTGGTCCAGGGCGATGCCAAGGGCATTAAGCTGCAGGGCGGCTTGCTGGAAATCGTAACACGCTCAGTCGAAATCGAGTGTCTCCCGGATGAAATTCCGGGTCAGTTTGTCGTCGATGTCAGCGAGTTGATGATCGGCCAGAGCCAGCGCGCCGCCGACATCCCCCTGACCGGCGCGATGAAGCTTTTGAGCCCCGGCGACACCGTAATGGCGCATGTGGTTTCCCTGCGTGCGGTTGAGGAACCGGCAGCGGACGCCACGGCAGCGGCGACCCCGGCTGCCGGCGAGCCTGAGGTCGTCAAGAAGGGCAAGAAGGACGAGGAGCCCGCCGCCGAGCCCAAGGCCAAGAAGAAATAGCCGGCGATGCTGCTGGTGGCAGGTCTGGGAAATCCGGGGGGCGAGTACTTCAATACACCGCATAACCTGGGTTTTCGGGTGGTCGATCTGCTCGCCCTGCAGCACGGAATTCGGGTGACTCGCCCGGATTCGAAGGCCCTGATCGGGGTCGGCGAAATCGACGGGCACGCCGTATGCCTGGCCCAGCCGCAAACTTATATGAATCTGAGCGGGACATCACTGAAGCCTCTGATGGAAAAGCACGCCATGGACGCGAAGGACCTGATTCTGATTTATGATGAACTCGCCCTTCCCTGGGGAAGTTTGCGGATTCGGCCCAACGGTTCGTCGGCGGGGCACAACGGTGTGGAGTCGGTGATCGAAAACCTGGGAACGCAGGATTTTGCGCGCGTCCGCCTCGGGGTTCATCCGGGAGTGCAGTTAAGAAGCGGGAAAGATTATCTGCTGGCGCCGTTTAAGCGTTCGCAGGAGAAGGAATTGGATGAAGTGCTCGGCCGCGGGGCCGATGCGGTGCGTTCAATAATCGCCGAAGGCGTCGAAAAGTCCATGACGAAATACAATCGTCGCGCCCAAGGCTCAACTGAGGAAGCATGAGAATCTACGAAGAGTTGTTCATCGCAAGGCCGGACGCCACCGAGGAGGAGATCGATCATTTCGTCGAGCAATTGACGACGACGGTCACTACTACGGGCGGTACGGTCGATAAAGTCGAAAAGTGGGGCAAGCGCCGTCTGGCTTACCGCGTGGAGAAGCATCGCGAAGGATCTTATGTCCTGATGCAATTTTCCGCCGGGCCGGAATCGGTAAAAGAGTTCGAACGCCGGTTGCGCGTTTCCGATCTCATCATCAAGTTTCTGACCGTGCGCATCGACGAGACGCTGAAGCGGCTCGAAAAGCGGAAGAAAGACCGCGACAAGCGCGCGCATCGCAAGGCCACGGCGGCTCCGGCGGCGCCGCAGCCTTCGGTGGCTCAGCAGATGTTAGGCGAACCAGCCGTGGGTCAGTAAAGGAATATAAGGAGAGATCAGATGGCGGAATCCAGAGGAAGACCAGGCAGCGCATCGCAGCGCCCGACCGGCGGCGACAAGGCGGTAGCCACCAACAAAAAGCAGTATTTCCGGCGCAAGAAAGTTTGCCGGTTCTGCATGGAAAAAATCGACGACATCAACTACAAAGACGTTCGTCTGTTGAATGCATTCATCGCGGAGAAGGGCAAGATTGTGCCGCGGCGGATCTCGGGCGTGTGCGCGCCCCACCAGCGCCGGTTGAGCGACGCGATCAAGAAGGCACGCAACATTGCGCTGCTGCCTTTTGCGACGACGGTATAGGCAAGAGGAAAACTGCAATGGCAATGGAAGTAATTCTCAGAGAAGACGTGGAAAAACTGGGTTCGCGTGGCGACCTGGTTAAAGTGGCGCCGGGCTATGCGCGCAATTTCCTGCTGCCCAAGAAGATGGCGGTGGCGGCGACCGAGGGTAATCGCAAAATTGTCGAGCAGGAGCGGCAGGCGCATGTCCGCCGCGAAGCCAAGCAGCAGGGCGAGGCGCAGGATTTGGCCAAGCTTCTGAATGGCACTGTGGTGACCATCGCCCAAAAGGCCGGAGAGAACGATCAACTGTTCGGTTCGGTCACTTCGAAGGACGTGGCGGAAGCGCTCGAGAAGAAGAATTTCACGATCGACCGCCGCAAAATCCAACTCGACGAGCCGATTCGCACGCTGGGTGAGCACAAGATCGCCGTACGGCTGCATCGGGATGTCTCGACCGAGATTACCGTGCAGGTGGTTCGCGAGGATTAACGTGCCCTTCGACCTGAAAGGCCAAACGGCCATCGTAACGGGAGCGGCAACAGGTATCGGCGAAGCCATCGCCCGTCGCCTTGCCGCCGCCGGAGCCGCCATCGCGGTGGCTGATATGGATCAGAAAGGCGCGGCTGAAGTGGCCGCGTCTCTCGGCGGAGGCTCGTTTCCACTGATGGTTGACATCACCAGCGCAGCTTCCGTCCAGGCGGCCACCGAATTGGTTTTGAAGCAGACCGGTCGCATCGACGTGCTGGTAAATAATGCCGGAGTCGCCGGCCGCGCCGCTCCTTTGTGGGAGCAAACCGATGCCGACTGGCAGCACGTAATCGCGGTGAATATGACCGGCGTATTCAACTTCTGCCGGGCCGTGATGCCGGCCATGCGCTCGCGCAAATATGGGCGCGTGGTCAGCATCGCTTCTATTGCCGGCAAAGAGGGCAATCCGAATATGTGCGGCTACTCGGCTACCAAAGCCGCGGTAATTGGCTTTACCAAGTCGATTGCCAAGGAGGTGGCGACTGAGGGAATCTGCGTCAATGCCGTCGCTCCCGCCGTGATTCGCACCAAGATCCTCGAACAACTCACCGAAGCGCAGGTCAGCTACATGACCGACCGGATCCCGATGAAGCGCACTGGAACGCCGGAAGAAATTGCCGCCGTGGTGCACTTCCTTTCCAGCCCCGACTGCTCCTTCGTCACCGGCCAGTGCTACGACGCCAGTGGCGGCCGCGCCACGTATTAACCGGCGTATTAAACTGGGTCGATCAGCGTTGTTCGGCGGCCTTGGACAGTTCGCCGGTCTTCAGCCAGTACGCGCACTCCGGACCCAGCTCCGCGAGTGCGCGTTTTTCATACGCCTCCGATTCTTCGGCCGTCAGCGTGTCGACCCATCGCCCGTTGGTGCCCTTGTGGATGAAGGATTTTACCCCGTCTTCCCACATCTTGCCATGCAGCGGCACGCTCTTCTCGCCGTTCGCTCGCATCCAATCGAAAGTGCAGTGCTCGACAATTTCATCCCACTTCGATTCGTCGATCGTGATATCCAGAAACTTGGCAATTCGCCGCATCTCTTCGGGCATGTGAACTTTTAACACGCCGAAATGCACCAGCAGGATATTCGGCAGATTCCGGATCTCCCACCACGTGCGAACGTTCTCCCAAAACGGCCAGTATGGATACCCGTCTTTTTCGAACCAGGTCCGGTAAAATTCATGCACGTCTTCGACCGGACCATCCATCATCGGACCGAACTTGTTGGGATTGTTGCGCATGGCATCATAGAAAGCCGGCGTTAACGTGCGATGGTGGTTATGCAGGCTCCAAGCCACGTCCCTTCCATCGCGGCCGATGTAGATGTACTTGGCTTTCGGCGAATAAACTACTGCATCGAGCGGAAGATGGGTCTTTACAAACCGCCTGTGAGTCTGCGCTTTGACCGCTTTGAGTTGAGCCTCTTTCGGCGGCAGCCGGAAGTCCATCCAGGGCGACATCTCCGCCACTTCCAACTCGGTATTGCCCGCGAACAGCAACTGCGCGATGATCTGCTGCATCCATGTGGTTCCGGACTTCGCGTAAGTCGAGATCACGATGTCGTCGTCGCGGAAATCGAATTCATTCCAGACGGTCGAATCCATCAGATTGCTATGAAATTCCCTGGTCTTCTTAGGCCATTCCACTTCCGTTCCAACGAGCATTGCTAACTCCCTTGTGACACGCTGCCCCGTTAAGGTAACACAGCGATTTCCGGCAGCGGGCGGACTTACAAATCTTTACAGAGTCGTAAACGTTTGTGCTACAACTCCATCTTCCCTTGTAAAATCATCTCTTCAGGATAGAAGTTTCTGACCACCCGCATGCGGCCGATCCTGGCATTGAACTCGAGCCGGTTGTCGGAACGAGTCACCTCATTCGTGCGCGAAAACAGGTAGACGATCACCGTGCCTTCGTCGCGCTGGATGATCAGCACGCTGGAGGGCTTCCAATCTTTCTTGCCGGAGACCTTGATCGTCGCCTGCTTCTTCAGAAGATCCGATGAACTTCCCGAATCGCTATCGATCATCCGGTTAGGAATGCCGTAGATGGCCACCGCGTAATGATCGGCATCGACCATCGGTGCGCCGGTTTCGTGTGCCTTCAACTCAGCTTCGCGAACCGGAAGTGCGCTCTCCCATCGCAATTTAAGCGCGGGAAGCTGCGTAGAGTCTGAATGCGCGCCGTCTTGGGGATAGCCTCCGCCCGGGTAACGGCCTCCCGAAGGATACCCGCCGCCGGGATAGCGCCCAGCGCCCATTCCGGGATCTCCCGCACCGGGGTAGCCCATCCCGCCGCGCCGTCCGCCGCCCATTCCGCCAATTCCTGGGATGCCGATTCCGATCCCGCGGCCGCCCATTCCGCCCCCGCGCCCCATCCCGGAGCGGCGCCCGCGACCCTGACCCGAATTCTGGTCCATGGTCGGTGTTACGCTCCGCACCCACGGCGAATCGGAGAGGATTACTTTTGCGTCCTCCTCATTCCACTCGGCGATTCTCTTGTCTTTCCAAGGTTGCTCGTCCGCCGCGAACAGCGCCCCGGCGAGGGGAAGAAGTAGTAACGGCCATCTGCACGACATAGGTTCACTCTTTATGTCTTAGAAACGCAGGGCAGTTGATATGGGTTACATCAAATCCAGTTAGTGAATAGTGCGCGTTTTCCGGTTCATGTAGTCCATGAGGAGGTATTGGCCGAGGTTATAGGGGGTGGTGAAGTAGGCCTTGCCGCGGCAAATCTCAGTCACCTTCTGGACGAAGTTGACTAGGCCGTAGTCGCTCGCCAGCATGAAGGTATTGATTAAGATCCCCTGCTTCTTGCAGCGATTCACTTCTTCGAGAGTGCGGCTGATGACCAGCGGATCGAGCCCAAAGGCGTTGCGGTAGATTCGGCCGTCGTCCAGCGTCAGGGCCGAAGGCTTGCCGTCGGTGATCATGACGATCTGCCGCATATCTTTGCGTTCCTGCGCCAGCAGCTTCTGCGCCAGAATGAGACCGTCGCGCGTGTTGGTGTAATACGGGCCGACCTGCACGCGCGCAAGCTGGCTGATGGCGAGCTCCTCCGCCGAATCGTGGAACAGAACGCACCGCAGACTGTCACCCGGATACTGCGTCCGAATCAAGTGCGCCAGCGCCATGGCGACCTTCTTGGCCGGCGTAAAGCGGTCCTCGCCGTAGAGAATCATGCTGTGGCTGCAATCGAGCATCAGCACCGTCGCACACGAGCTCTGATATTCGCACTGGTGCACATGCAAATCCGAGTACTCCAGATTGAGAGGAACCGTGGCGCCTTCGCGCCGCACCGCGGAAAACAGCGTCGCGCTGACATCGAGGTTCAAGGTATCGCCGAATTCGTAAAGCTTCGACGTGCCCGACGATTCAATGCCCGTGGCCAGATCGCGCGTATCGTGCCGCCCAAAACTCGATTTGCCCAGCGACCCGAGCAGATCCTTCAGAGTCTTGAAGCCCAAGAAGTCGAGCGACTTGTCAGTGACCTCGAACTTGACCTTGCCCTCCGGGCCATTGCCCTTCCCCGCTTGCGGCTTCAGCGGTTGGTCCTCCAGAGTGATGTGCCCTTCATCGACCAGCTTCTGGACCAGCGTCTCCAGGAGCTGGTTCATCTGCTCGGGCGACATGTTCTGAAGCTGCTCCATCGCCTGCCGCATGCGCTCATCGGGAAACATCTCACCGCTTTCAAGCGCCCGCTGGATGGCTTGCTTCAGCTGTTCCAGATCCTGCGAATTCCACTCGGAGAATTGCGCATCGAACCCCGAGCCGAGCAGAAAATCGGACAGGGCTTTCAGCAGATCGTCGGCGTCGATGCCGAAATCGTCGCCGGTGTACTTGGAGTACTTGATCCACTTCATAGCAGGCCGCCCTCTAGTTGTACTTGCGACGCTGGCGGTCGCGTTCACGCGGGTCTTCCCTACCCTCCCGCTCCTCGCGTTCACGCGGATCGCGCCCGGGTCCGCCCTTCCGTTCTTCCGAGGAGAAGCCGCGCTCTTCGGTCCGCCCGATGCGGCGATGCGCATGCAGACCTTCGAGAATAAACTCGGCCGCCGAAGCCCGCATCGCATCCGGCTCATTGGGCCCTAGCCCCAGCGCGCGCACTTTGCTCATCAGCCCCTGAATACTATCGAGCTGCCTGACCAACGTCGCCGAATCGACCGATTCATCGAGCTTCAGATTGCCCCCGATATCGAACCACTGGATGATGGACGCCGTGTTCACGCCTTCGAAATAGCGGTCGTACACCTTGCCAACCGCGCCGCGAATAATCTCGCGCGCCACCGCGTCGCCGCCCTTCAACTCGCCTTCATATTCGAGTTCAAGCTTGCCCGTGATTGAAGGAAGCGCCGCGTAGATGTCCATGATGCGCGGCACTGCTACGTCGTCCGCGGTTTTCAGGGCGCGGCGCTCGGCGTTCGAGACTACATTTTCAAGCACCGATATCGGCAGCCGTTGCGAGACGCCGGACCGCTTGTCAATGCGCTTATCTTCGCGCGCCGTGAACGCGATCTGCTCCACCACTTCTTTGATGTAAGCTGGGACACGCACTTCGAGCGGTGAGGGACGCGTGACCCAGGCCTCCTGGTTCGTGATCGCGAGACCCTGCTCCAGCGTTGCCGGATAGTGCGTGCGAATCTCGCTCCCGATGCGGTCCTTCAGCGGTGTGATGATCTTGCCGCGCGCGGTGTAATCTTCCGGATTCGCGGTGAACACCAGCAGCACATCGAGCGGCAGCCGCACCGGATAGCCCTTAATCTGCACGTCGCCTTCCTGCATGATATTGAACAGGCCGACCTGTATTTTTCCGGCGAGATCGGGCAACTCATTGATCGCGAAGATGCCGCGGTTGGCGCGCGGCAGCAGCCCGTAATGCACGGTCAGTTCGCTCGAAATATCCTGCCCGCGCCGCGCCGCCTTAATCGGATCGATATCGCCGATCATATCCGCAATCGTTACGTCCGGTGTGGCAAGTTTCTCGACGTAACGCTGTTCGGGCGTGAGGTAAGCGATGGGCGTCTGCTCGCCTTCTTCGGCGATGAGATTCTTGCACTGCCGGCAAATCGGTGCGAACGGATTGTCGTGAATTTCGCAGCCGGCGATGTAGGGCGCGAAGGGATCGAGCAGCGTGGTGAGCATGCGGATCAGCCGCGTCTTGGCCTGCCCGCGCAGTCCGAGGAGGATGAAATTGTGTCGCGACAGCACCGCATTTACCACCTGCGGAACCACTGTGTCTTCATATCCGACGATGCCCGGAAACAGGCTGTCGCCGCGTTGCAGCTTGCACAAGAGATTGGAACGCAGCTCGTCCTTCACGCTGCGGGAAGAGATCGATTCCTCGGAAAAGCTGCTAGTGCGCAGCTCCCCAAGAGTACGCGGCAACTGCGAAACGGATTGAGTCATAGTTGGACATCCCTGATTGTGGGCGGAAAAA
>JBBROU010000102.1:0-18761 GCA_038229055.1 Bryobacterales bacterium
CAACCGCCCCAGGCTCCCGCTCTGCCCACTGCGGTCTGGATCAATCCGCCGCCCAAGAATGAATCCCCCAAACCGGATTCAGAGACCAAAGCTCATTAAACTATGCCGGCTGGTGTCTCAAAAGTCTTGACACGTTCCGATTTGCACCGATGCAAAGTGTTTTTCTACAAGGTCGTTCACCGCTAATGGACTGCATGGCGCAATTGTCGGTAGTGTACGAGGACTTGCGCATTGAAACGCGAGCTTTAACAGCTGGTGAGGATGAGTTAACGCGGCTCGATTATCTTGATAAGAAATACCGGACTCACTACTTCCTCCGGCGCTCAATGGCGACTCTTCTTGAGTTCAGGGGAGCTCTCTCGAAGCTGTCTTGCACAGAAGAATACAAGGCTGCCAAGTTTTCGGCTTGCCATCCAGACGCTCCTCCGAAACAACGGTTGCGTCGGGAGTTGTTCGATGCGGTGTCCGATGCGCTTAGCTTCTTTGATTCTCATCATAAGTTGCTGAAACGCTTAAGAAACGCGGTGGGAGGTCATTTCAGTGACGCAGCTGCAGCATCAGCCACCAAACATGTAGGCCCGGATGCAACATGCAGAATCGAGATGTTGTTTCACCCCTTAAGGGACGGAGTCGAACCTAAATTGCATTGTGCCGGCGAGATTGCTGCAACTGCGTTCGTGAAGACTCTTCCTGGCGTAAAGCCACGAGAAGAAGAAATAAAAGATGCGATCGAAATGATAATCAGCTGCCACAGACAGGCCACCGGGTCAATGCACGCGTTAATTCTTGCGTTTCTTTGGGAACGCTTGATGTAATTTGGAGCAGTTTGATTTTTCGTTGGCCGCGCGGTCACTCCGAAACGCCGCCACACCAACCTCATCATCACCAAACAACCGGTAATTTGCATTTCCCCTTTTCTTCGCCTACTATGGCTCCATGGCTCTCACCCGGCGACAGAAAGAAGTGGTCGACTTCATCGCGGCCTTTGTCGATGAGAACGGCTACAGTCCCAGTTACGAAGAAATTGCCAATGCGTTGCACTTGGCATCTCTGGCGACGGTTCACAAGCACATCAACGCTCTCCAGACGAAGAATTACCTGAAGCGCAATCATAACCAGAGCCGTTCGCTCGATGTAGCACCGAAATATTTACAGGAACAGCGCCGGAACCGGCAAGGTCTTGCGATGGAAGTTCCCTTGTTAGGACGTATCGCCGCGGGGTCGCCGGTGGAATCCGTCGAGCAACATGCGACGCTCAGCTTCGCGGATTTTCTCGGGCATTCGGAAACGTTCGCCCTCGAAGTGCGCGGGGATTCCATGATTGACGATCACATCTGCACCGGCGACATGATTCTGGTGGAACGAACCGCCGATGCCAGAGACGGAGATATTGTGGTCGCGTTAGTGGGCGGAAATGAAACTACTTTGAAACGTTTCTATCGCGAACCGAACGGATTGATTCGGCTGCAACCTGCTAACTCCGCGCTACAACCTATCTATGTTCCTGCGCGCGACTTAGAAATTCAGGGTAAGTTGCTTGCTGTTCTGCGTAAATACAAGTAACAAAAAATCTACGCGGAGGCAGTCATGCTCTTCTGGCCGCGAAATTCCGCTTCGGCGCGGAGCCAGTCGGCTTCCGGCGATCCACCTCGGAATCCGCGCTGCTCGGCATACAAATACGCCAGCTTCGCGATCGCTTCGTGGTCATAAACTACCCGCGCCGCGGCCTCTGCCAGCAAGGGTTCGGTGACTTCCGGCTGTGCCATCGCAGTTTCTACCGCGGGTACCGCCATAACAGACGCCTTGCTATGCTTTGTGGTACGAGCCCTTGTTGTTGCAGGCTTTTCAATGCGCACGGATGAAGAAGCTGTTTCTTTTTTGGCCATAATGGATCTCCCTAATTTAGAGTCTTCCCATTCTAGCAAAGCTATTACCTTTTCATCCACAAAAGGTTTCTATTTGCCCTATAAATCCACTGCTCTTTCTCCTTCGCCGCAGACCCTTGTTGTCATCCTTCCGCAGGAGTATAGTTGTGATCGTCTTGCTTCCACGCATCTCTACTATTTTCGCGCTGGTTGCACTCGCCGCAGCCGCGCAAACGAACCACGTTCTGGTAGCGGATATTACGGGTGCCGTGCATCCCGTCACCACGGAAATCGTCGGCGCGGCTCTCGATCGGGCCGATCGCCAGAATGACGCGCTCGTCATCCTCCGCCTCAACACTCCCGGGGGATTGATGGACGCCATGCGCGACACCATCCAGAAGATCGTTGCGTCGCGTATACCCGTCATCACTTACGTCGCGCCGAGTGGAGGCCGTGCCGCTTCCGCCGGATTTTTTCTTCTTGAAGCCGGCGATGTCGCCGCCATGGCCCCAGGCACTAACACCGGCGCGTCGCATCCTGTCCTCATGGGCGGGCAGATGGATTCCGTTATGAAGCAGAAGGTGGAGAACGATGCCGCGGCCTCGCTCCGCAGTCTCACCGCCAAACGCAATCGCAACCCGGAGCTTGCCGAAAAAGCAGTGCTGGAGAGCCGATCGTTCACCGACGCCGAGGCGCGCGACGCCCATCTGATCGAAATCGTCGCCGCCGATCTGCCAGACCTCATGCGCCAGCTCGACGGGCGCGAGATCCAGCGTTTTAACGGCACGCACCAGACGCTGCGGGTCAAGGGCGCCACGCTCGATACTTATCAACTCTCGCTTCGCCAGCGCGTCATGAGCGCGCTTGCGGACCCGAACCTTGCCCTCATCCTACTAATCGTCGGCGCGTTCGGACTGTATCTGGAATTCAACTCACCCGGCGCGATATTTCCCGGTGTCGCGGGCGCGATCGCCGTCCTGCTCGGGCTCGCCGCACTTTCCGTGCTGCCGATCAACGCTCTCGGCGCTTCGCTTCTGCTGGTCTCCTTCGTCCTCTTGTTCCTCGAAGCGAAATTCCACGCGCACGGCGCACTGGCGCTGACCGGGGCCGCCGCCATGGCTCTCGGCGCGGTACTTCTGATCGACGGGCCTATCCCTGAACTGCGCATTCATTGGATCACCGCTCTGGGGGTGACTCTGCCATTTGTCGCCATCACGACGCTTCTGGTTTCGCTCGCGATTCGCGCCCGCGCGAATAAAGCGATCAATGGACAAGCGGGGATGATCGGTCTGGTCGGTATCGCGATCGAGGACGTGAACCCGCTCGGCCGCGTTCTGGTTCACGGTGAATATTGGAACGCCCAATCTCCCGCACCCCTCTCCGCGGGCACTCATATTCGTGTCCGCGCCATCGATCACTTGACTCTCCTTGTGGAACCGGTCGCAAACTGACATCCTGGAGCCATACATGATAGGCATCGTCCCGATTCTGCTGGTGGTGCTCGCCTTCTACCTCATCGCGTCCATCAAGATTCTCGCCGAATATGAACGCGGCGTGATCTTCCGCCTGGGCCGCATGCTCAGGCGTGAGAAAGGTCCCGGCGTCATCCTCGTGTTTCCGCCGCTTGACCGCATCGTGCGCGTGTCGCTGCGCGTCGATACTCTCGAAGTGCCGCCGCAAGATGTGGTGACGCGCGACAACGTCTCAGTGAAAGTGAACGCCGTCATTTTCTTCCGCGTTCTCGATCCCAAGCTCGCGGTCGTCGAGGTTTCGAACTTTTTATTCGCCACTTCGCAGCTCGCGCAAACCACGCTACGGAGCGTGCTCGGCGAAGTCGAGCTCGATGAACTGCTCAGCCAGCGTGAAAAATTGAACTTGCGCTTGCAGTCGATTCTCGATCAGCACACCGCGCCGTGGGGAGTGAAGGTTACCATGGTTGAAGTGAAGCAGGTCGATTTGCCCGAGCAGATGATCCGCGCTCTGGCTAAGCAAGCTGAAGCGGAGCGCGACCGCCGCGCGAAGATCATCCACGCCGAGGGCGAATACATGGCCGCCGAAAAGCTAGCCATGGCGGCCGAAGTCATTCAGAAGCAGCCAGCCGCGCTGCAGTTGCGCTATCTTCAGACGCTGGTCGAGATTGGCGTCGAGAAGAACACGACGATCGTGTTCCCGCTGCCCCTTGATATTTTGGCGTCGCTCAACCGCGCTCTTGAATCGGTAACGAAATCGAACGAAGGCAGACCCATCGCGTAATGACCAAGATTGAAGGCGAACAGGAACTGGTGCTGGGCAACAAGCAACTGCTCAGCGCATTTTTTATCGTGGTGGTGTTGCTCGGTGTGTTCTTCACCATGGGCTATGTGATCGGGCGCAATACCGCGTCAGCCAAGCTGGAGCCGAACGCGGCCACGGCGTCGACGACAACCCAGTCAGCGACCGCCCGTCCCGAGGCCACGCGCGCTGAGACTGTCCGGCGCGAGCCGCCCGTCGAAACACCTGTGAGGGAGCCCGAGCCTGTTGCTACCGGCCCGGTCACGCAGCCTGCGAAGCCATATGGCGGAACCGACCAATCGCTCTCCACTTCGGGTCGCGAAGAAGGAGCCAGCGTCCCCGTGCCGAGCGCCGTACCTCCATCACCCAGTGCTCCTTATCTTCAGGTCGCCGCACTCAAACGTCCCGAAGCGGAGATGGAAGTGAAAGTTCTGCGCGAACATAAGTTTCCCGCGCTGCTCGGCGAGAGTTCGAAAGAAGGGCTTTTCCGCGTGCTCGTCGGCCCATTCCCAAACATGCAGGTTCTAGCGCGAACCAAGGCCGAGCTCAAGAGCGCGGGGTTCGATTCCATCGTCCAGAAATAGACGAAACATGACCGAATTCGTGCAAATTGCGGTTCCGCACGGTGCCGTTCCTCGCAGTCCGCGCCTTCCCGAGTGGGCGCGTAAAAGCCGCACGCACTTCGAATCGCTGCACGCGCTGAAGACCGATCTGCGCCGCCTGAATCTCCACACCGTCTGCGAATCGGCGCGTTGCCCGAATATTCACGAGTGCTTCAACCGCCGCGCCGCCACGTTCATGATTCTCGGCAATCTGTGCACTCGCGGCTGCGGCTTCTGCTCCGTGCCCAAAGGCCACCCCGCCAAGCAGGACATGCGCCTCGATCCCGCTGAGCCCGCCAACGTCGCGCGCATGGCCGCCGCGATGGATCTGCGCTACGTCGTCATCACCAGCGTGAATCGCGATGATCTTCCTGACGGCGGCTCCACGCACTTCGCCGAGACGGTTCGCGAAGTGAAAGCCGCACTCCCGCTGGCCCGCGTCGAAGTCCTCACGCCGGATTTCTGCGGCGACACCGAAGCCGTCGCGCGCGTCCTCGACGCCGCTCCGGACGTCTTCAATCACAACATGGAAACCGTCCCTCGCTTATATCGCAAGGTGCGTCCGCAGGCCCGCTACCAGCAGTCGCTCGATGTCCTCGCCGCCGCCCGCGCGCATCGTCCCGGCGTTCTCACTAAGTCCGGCTTCATGGTGGGTTTGGGCGAATCGCGCGATGAAGCGCATCAGTTGTTGCGCGATCTCCGTGATGTCGACACCGACGTCGCCACCATCGGCCAATACCTTCAGCCTACGCGCCGCAACCTGCCTGTCGCCGAATATCTCGCGCCGGAGCGGTTCGAAGAGTATCGCGCGTTCGGCCTGTCTCTCGGCTTCCGTATGGTTTTCAGCGGCCCGCTGGTCCGCAGCTCCTACATGGCCGACGTGGTCAGCGACGCCGCCCACATGTGCTGAGCTGGCTGCTGGCGCTGCTCACGGCCGCGCTCCTCATCTTCATCTTCCCGAAATTCGACATTGCTTGGTTCGCTCCAATCGCGCTCACGCCGCTGCTCGTCGCCATCGCCAAAGAATCCCGCGCACGGCGGCGTTTCTGGCTCGGCTACGCGTGCGGAGCCGTCTATTGGTTCGGCGTCTGTTACTGGATTCAGTTCGTTCTCTCCGTGCATGGTGGCATGGGTGACGCGCTCGGTTGGCTGGTGTTCACGCTGTTCTGCCTCGCCAAAGCCCTGCAGATGGGCGTCTTCGCCACGCTCGCCGGTTTCGCGATGCGCCGCAGTTGGGCCGTCCCCGCCGTTGCCGCGCTCTGGGTCGCCATTGAGTGGACGCACGGTCCGCTCGGCTTCGCGTGGCTCGACCTCGGCAACGCTGCGAGCGATATGCAGATTCCCATGCGCCTCGCGCCATTCACCGGAGTCTACGGCGTCTCATTTCTTTTCGCGATGATGTCCGCTGCCGTCGCGCTCGCTATTCTGCGCCGCCCGCGTGTGCAACTCGCGTGGATGCTGCTTCTCCCGCTGCTCTATCTGTTGCCCGCGCTCCCCGCCCCGCAGCGAGGCGATGCCACGGCGATCGTGGTGCAGCCCAACATCCCCGAAGATACGGAATGGACGCCGCAGACATTCGAGCGTACCGAGCAGCGCCTGGCGGTCCTCACGCTCGGCCCGATCATGAATCGCCAGCACGCCGCCGACTTCCTCGTTTGGCCCGAAGTACCGGCGCCGCTGTACGACGACGATCCCGCGCTGCACCAGCTTGCCGCCAACCTCGCCCGCGAATCGCACGCCAGTTTCCTGCTCGGCGTCGTGGGACGCACTGAAGACCATTCCATCCTCAACTCCGCTTTGCTGCTCTCCCCTAACGGCGATTTCGTCAGCCGCTACGACAAAGTGAACCTCGTACCCTTCGGTGAATTTGTACCTTGGCCGCTGGGCGCGATCACCAAGAAAATTTCCACCGAAGCCGGCGACTTCCGGCCGGGTGACAAAGTAATCGTGTCTCAAACCGACGGGCACAAAATTGGCACGTTCATCTGTTACGAATCCGTGTTCCCTAATTTCATCCGCCGCTTTGCCCGCGATGGCGCCGAAGTGCTTTTCAACCTGTCGAACGATAGCTGGTTCGGCAAAAGCGCCGCGCGCGATCAGCACCTTCGCATCGTGCGCATGCGCGCCGCCGAGAACCGCCGCTGGATCGTGCGCGCGACGAATAATGGGATCACCGCCTCGATCGACCCCGCCGGCCGCGTGGTGCATTCGGTGCCGTCGTACACGGAAATTACTGCGCGCCTGAACTATGGTTACGTGCGCAGCAATACGCTTTACACCGAGTGGGGCGATTGGTTCGTTCTGCTTTGCGGGGTTATCGCGCTTGCTTCCGTGTGGCCATTCGCGTTTCAAAACGGAACATTAAAGCGAATAAACCCTAGCTCGGCGGCCATATTCACGGGCGTATAATACGTCGCGGAAGGTTCTTCGCATGATTCCGACTACATACTTCGCTCGCGTTTTCCGCGCCACGGCACTGTCCACTTTTGCGCTCGCCTTGCCGTGTTTCGCCCAATATAAATACAACGTTCTCCCGCCCACTCCCGATCTACCCAACAACGGGACGGTCTCTACTTGGACTTACGCGCTGAATCACTCCAGCCAAGTGGGGGGTTATGAAGTCGATCCCGCCGGCGCGCGTTCCGTGGTGGTTTGGACACTCGGAAAACCCGCTAAGCTTCCGATGCCCTCTGGCTATGTGTTCACGTCCAGCAGCATCGAAATCAATGATATGGGCCAAGTGCTAACCAATCTCCAATCGCCCTCCCTCACCAATCCCAACGCCGCTGTCCTATGGACCGGGAGTGTTCCGTTTATCCTGCCACCCGGCCCGAATCCGTGCGTCGGCCCCGGCCCGGCCACCAACTTTGCGATCGATCTTAATAACCTCGGCCATGTGCTCGGGAAGACCTCGGTCGGCGGCTGCACCAATACTTACTGGATCTGGGATGGCACCACGTTCCACCTTATCCCGCCGCCCACGCCGCCGGTTCCGCCAACCTGTACGCCGACGCCATTCTCAGCCGTCGCGATCAATAACAAGGACGAAGTGATCGGTATACAAAGCCCGCCGGCTTGCTCCCTCGGTCCATCGGCCGTTCTGGTTCGGCCCGATGGCAGCTTCGCCTTTTACGCCGCGCCCCCTGCCGGCTATACGGTTTCGTCGGTAACGTCCGTCAACGATACGGATGAAGTGAACGCGACGGGAAAAGGTCCCAACGGCGTGTCGGTAGCGCTCTTCTGGCAATCGCCGAGCTCCGTTCCGCGCGTCATTCACTCGCCGAGCGCAGCGGCCAGCGGCGTCACGCCCGGGCGATTGAACAATGGCGGGGAGTTTATCTTCGCTACCCAAACTGCAAATGCCCAGACTCCCTATCTTTGGAATCAGGGCGTGATCACAGCCTTTCCGCCGCATGGCATCGTGGCTCCAGCGTCCACTGGGCAGGTCAACGATATCGGACAGATTGCCGTGACAGGCAAGATCAGCGGAAGTCTCCACTGGGTGCGCGGCTTGTGGATGATCCCCGTTCCCTAGCCGAATTCCATTTGCCTCTGCCCACCGCACCGGTTACTTTAGTAAGCACGGGTGCGGCGTGCCGGGACCGTTGAAGCTTCTACTATCGTCAATCGTTTTCGCCGTCGTGCTCCCGGCGCAGCAGCCCGCCCCGCCCGCTGCCGCCCCCTTCGCGCCTAGCGACGAACTCAACAAGAATCTCCCGCCGTGGATGCGTTTTTTCGGGGAGTATCGCGTCCGTTTCGACGGGCAGGAGGGCGCCGGCTTCAAGCCCGCAAATGACGATAACTACCTGCTCAGCCGACTCCGTGTGAACCTTCTTCTTCGCCCTGCAAGCTGGCTCAAGCTCTTTGGCCAGACGCAGGACACGCGCGTCTTCTGGAAGAATCAGAAGCCTTACGGTCCGCCGTACCAAAACACCTTTGACCTCCGCCTTGCCTATGTCGAAATTGGCGACTCCGACAAAAAGGCGGTCGGCCTCCGCGTCGGCCGCCAGGAGATCAATCTCGGCGATCAGCGCCTGGTGGGCAGCACCAACTGGAGCAACAACGCGCGCAGCTTCGATGCCGTCCGCCTCACGCTGCGTTCCGGCGGTTACCGGGTCGACGCATTCGCCAGTTCTGTCGTGGTGCAAGTCGATGGCGTTTTCGATCACCACCTGCAAGGCAGCAATCTTCACGGCCTATACGGCGGGATTGAGAAGCTTGTCCCTGACGCCGTCATCGAACCTTATATTTTCTGGCGGCTCATCCCGCGCGTAAAAACCGAGTTAGGCAAAATTGCTAAAGAAGATATGAAGACCGCCGGGTTCCGCTGGGTCGGCAAAGTCCCCGGCGGCCTCGACTATGGCGTGGAGATCGCCGCCCAGACCGGTTTCGCCGGAAAGGACAGCATCGGAGCCTGGGCCGGCCACTGGGTCGCCGGTTACACGATGCCGTCCGTGCGCTGGCGGCCGCGCTTGTTAGTCGAATATAACTTTGCCACTGGCGATAAAAATCCCAAGGACAGTCACCGGGGAACCTTCGACCAGCTCTACCCTACGGCTCATGACAAGTACGGTCTTGCCGATCAAGTCGGCTGGCGCAATATCAAGGATTTACGCACTGGCCTCGAGCTCAGGCCGCGGGGAAAGGTAACCGCATCAGCCATCTACCACGATTACTGGCTGGCCAGCGCGCGGGACGGCCTATACTCCGCATCGAGCGTTCTCCTGGCTCGCAAATTAGACGGCTCGGCGGGGACGCATGTCGGTCAGGAGTTCGACGTCCAAGGGTTCTATGCGCCGAACAAATCAACGGTGCTCGGCGCCGGCGTGGGCCATCTCTTCCCAGGCGAGTTCCTGAAGAAGGCCAGCCCCGGCCACTCTTACACTTACCCGTTCGTTACTGCTTCATACAGCTTCTAGAAGCTATTTCTCGGAGCTCAGCGCTGCCGATTGGGTCGGAGGCTTGGGCTCGGAGAAGATGTCCCCCGGCGTTTTCCGCGCGTCGAATGCCACATCCATGAACCCGATCATCATCTCGTCCCAGGTCTGATCGCCCCACCGTACTTCGCGGTTTGGATCCGGGTTAAATCGGTTGTTGACCGAATTGTCATAGGTGGCGAAACACTCAATCGTGGTCCCCGCCGTCACCTTAAGCGGCGTCACTGGAGCGTACCAGTGCTGCCAGTTGAAATCGTACTTCGGAACGTTGAGCAGCGCCTCGCGCGTGCCATCGGGCTTAACCAGTTCATAGCGGAAACTCTTGCCGCGCATGTGCATGTGGGGTCCATACGAGCGGATGGTGGCATCGCCATAAAATGTGAGTTTCGAACTCACGGGATATTCGGCGTTCCCTGGCGGGATTGCGAAGTCGCCATTCGCCGCGCCCACGGTCAATACCCGCTCTTTAGGCGTTTCGCTCGCGAACACCAGCCCCACCTTGGACTGGTCGCGTCCCGCTTGGCCGTTCGTCGTGTAGTGAACCTGGAATACCAGGTCCGAGCCCGCCTGGATCAGCTTACCCTGCCCGGCCTCCAGTTTCTCCGCCGGCACTCCCGGCGCATACCCGACCAGAAACTGGCCCTGTTCGCCCGCATCGCGATTCTCTTGGCCGGTCTTTTCGTCCTTGCGCAACGGCGGCACAAACGCCTCGTGAGGTTTTGCATCCTGCAGCCACTTCGACCCCGGCTCCCGTACAAAGACGATAATGTGATGCACCAGGGCCCGATTGTCCGGCCGAATCTCAACGGCCTTCACCCACTTGTCCTCCGTGAACCCGGACGGCACGACGAAGTAGGTGTATTCCACGGTGCCGTGCGCCGGAATCCGGTAAGCCTCCGGCATCGGCACTACTAAGTCGGGCTTGCCGATATTCCATCCTTCGACGAACGCGGGCGGTGCGGCGGCGTCTTTCGGATTTCCTTCCGGTGCCCGCGCCGCGCCCCACGCAGCCACGGTGCGAATGTCTTTCTCCGACAGCGACCGGTCGTTCGAGAACTTGCCGACTGAGCTATCCGCGCCCCACGGCGGCATCTTCTTCGACAGGACCGCTTCGCGAATCGCCGCAGCCCAAGGCCGCGCTTCTTTGTAAGTCAGTAGCGACATCGGCGCCGCCTCACCCGGCCGATGACAAACCTGGCAATTCTTTTGCAGGATCGGCAGGACGTCCTTATAGAATGTCGGCACCGTTTCCCCGGCACCAAGCGCCGACGCAAGCATCGGAAGAAGAATCAGTTTCCGCATCATGCTGTAAGTATACGTTCGGCAAGTAGATTTTGATCCCTGAAAAACAACTGGACGTGAGCTCGCTAACGCGCTTTTGCGCACTCAAAGTTCGCCGCGTCATCCGTGCTGCCCTGCCCTTTGTAACGCGCGATCAGCGGATAGGCGCAGAGCGGGCGCGTTCGTACCACCTCACTTTTCGGATCGCGATCATCCTTGTGTTTGGCGGCGATGATGCGCTCCGGAGCAGTACCCTGATCGACCCATTTCTCCAGGGCCGCTCCGAGACTGTGTTCGGCGTCGCCGTTGGGTGGGCCGGACTGGCCGAAGTCGTTGGGACCCGCGCCGCCGCCGCAATGCTGCATTCCCGGCACCATGAAGAGCCTGACGAATCCGGCGGCTTCCTTTACGCCTGATTTGGCGACGACGCTCTGATAGTAATCAATCGCGTTCAGAGCGGGAATCGCGGCATCGCTCCAACCGTGATAGACGATCAGCTTTCCGCCGCGCGCTTTGAACCGTTTCAAGTCCGGATTAGTCGCGTTCAGAACAGCGGCCATCTTTTGGTCGCCAATTTTGGTTTCGCGATCCACATCGTAAGTATGGAAATCCCATGCCGCGTTGTTGAACACCATGTTCTTGTAGAACTGGGTGCCGAACGCGAACATGAGGCTCTTTTCCGGAGCTGCGCCGGTGATCCAAGGTCCCCACCCGCCATCCTCAGCCTCTCCGCCGGGTGAGTAGCCGGGAAATAACGGCTTGCCGTTACTGCTGCGCGACCCCGAATATAACTTCGTTAGCGCGGTGACTTGCGGTGCTGTAAGACAGTGATCCGTTTCGGCGTCGTGACATTCCAAGACGTGCGCATCAAAGTGACAAAGCGAAGGATCTTCAATCACGCCATCAGTCACACCATCGGTCGCGTCACACGCCGACAGCACTGCCGATTCAATGGCGGGCAGCTTCTTTGCCGGAATATAAGATGCCGGGTCGGCTAACAGAGCCGAAGAATTCCAGACCGCGGTGGAGAGCAGATGCGTCCAGTAGTTAGCCGGGGCGCCCGCGATGATGCCGTCAAAATCCTCCGGATAACGCTGCGCTTCCATGAGCGCCTGACGACCGCCGTTGGAGCACGAATTGAAATAGGACCTCCGCGGGGCCTCGCCATAGAATTCGCGAGTTACCGACTTGGCAGTGACCGTTAATTGATGAATCGCGCGATGACCGAAGTCGACGATCTTTTCCGGATGCCCCAAAGCCCAGGTAGCATCAATCCCGTCCGCCTGATGGCCGGTGTCCGTCGACGCCGTTGCATATCCGCGCGTTAGAGCGACGACCATCTCGCCGTAATTGATCGCGCCGGCGTATCCGCCGTTGCCGACACCCTGGTATTTGCCGTTCCAATTCGAATTCGGCATCCAGATTTCGAATTGAATGTTGGAGTCGCCAGAAGGTTTAAGGGTGCCAAGCACACGGCAGAAGCTGGGCAAATCCGTCGCCGTTTGCGCAATCGCGGGCTCAAGCTTTCCCGGCGGCACGGATTCCGCGCGGCTGATTGTGGTGGCGGGCAGCGAGAGCTTGGCGAGACTTTCGCAATCCTGCGCGGCCTGGCACGGGAAAACCAAAAGTCCCAAAAAACTCACCGTCACAAATCGAACGCTTCGTGGATGCATGGCGCACGCCTCCCTGGCGACTTTCGATTATGTCAGGTAGTGCGGTGTCATTTCTTAATACCCAACCCGTTGACCAACGTCAACACAGCCGGCGCGGTCATGCTCCATGCGAACCGCAAAGGCGCTGCCGAGCACTTTGTAGCCTTGCTGCCGCGGCATCGAAAAATCTCAACCTTTCCGGGTCGCTTTGAATCGATACGGGCGGGCTGGTGGCAACAATGACGTCGTGTCCTTCGTCCTGCAAACGGGTGGCGATCTAGTGCTCGGCGGCCGAGCGTTGCGCGAGCTCCCCGATGATGGGCAGCACGTACGCTTCTTCCCGGCTTGCTTTGACGATCATGAAGATCCACAGACCGAGAATCAGAGCCTGGAGCATCAAATCGACCCGGACCACATGATCGGGCAACGCGCGGAAGAACGGGTGCACCACCCAATCCACGAAAATCCAGGCAGCGAACAAATACAGACCTTGGAAGGCGTGGAAACGAACGACCCGATTCTGACGAAAGCGCTGGGCGGCAAGGACGATCACGGCGGCGATCCAGCCGATCACCGGGATGTAACACAGCACCGACGCCGTGCGCGGCGTAATCCCGGCCATTGGGTCGATCACCTGCGCGGGACGGACCGGTTGAGGGGCACCGCAGTTGGCACAGTAAATATCGCGATCATGCGCCTGCTTTCCGCAATTGCTGCAAAAGGGCATCTGTTTGTAAATACGCGCGGCAGTCCGGCTTTGTTCCCGAAAGCCCGGACTCGGGAAATACGATACCATGTTCGCTATCCTAGGTTTTCAAGGAGAAATTCATGCGTTCTTGGTTTTCCCTATTGCTTCTGACGAGCGCGTGGGCGCAGTATGGTTACGCCCAGACTGACGTCGATATTCCTTACCAGAAGTTCACTCTTTCCAATGGGTTGACGCTGATCGTTCACGAGGATCACAACGCGCCGATCGTCTCCGTGAATACCTGGTATCACGTTGGATCGAAAAACGAAAAGGCGGGAAAAACCGGATTCGCGCACCTGTTCGAGCACCTGATGTTCGGAGGCAGTGAGAATTTCAAGGGAAGCTTCATCAAGGCCGCGGAGAAGGTGGGCGCGACCACGTTGAACGGGACCACGAACTCGGACCGTACCAACTATTTCGAGACGGTGCCGACCTCGGCGCTCGATTACACGCTCTGGCTGGAGTCGGACCGCATGGGGCACTTGCTTGGCTCGTTCGACAAAGGCGTGCTGGATCAACAGCGCGGCGTGGTGCAAAACGAAAAGCGGCAGGGCGAGAACCAACCCTATGGCTTGGTATTCGATTTAATTACGCACAACACTTATCCCGCGGGGCATCCCTATTCGTGGACGACGATCGGGTCAATGGACGACTTGAATGCGGCGTCATTGGACGATGTGAAGGATTGGTTCCGAACGTACTACGGCCCTTCGAACACGGTGCTGGTGATCGCCGGCGATATCGACGCGAAGACCGCCAAAGCCAAGGTGGAGAAGTATTACGGCGATATCCCGCCCGGGCCGCCCGTGGCTCACCAGGAAGTCTGGATCGCCAAGATGACCGGCACACACCGGCAGCGTCTGCAGGACCGCGTTCCTCAAGAGCGCATCTATAAAGTGTGGAATGTGCCGCCGGCTTTCACTCCGGATTCGGATTTCCTGGATTTGGCGACCGATGTTTTATCGGAAGGCAAAACTTCCCGGCTGTACAAGCGGCTCGTCTACGACGATCAGGTGGCGACCGACGCCGGCGCGGGCATCAGCGCGGGCGAGATCTCCGGTCAGGTCTACGTTCAATCGTCGGCGCGGCCCGGTCAGAGTTTGGCAAAAGTGGAAACCGATATTGACGAAGAAATGGCGCGCTTCATCAAGGACGGGCCGACGGCGGAAGAGTTGCAGCGCGTGAAGACGCAGTACATGGCGAACAAGATTCGCGGATTGCAGCGGTCCGGCGGCTTCGGGGGCAAGTCCGACGCCCTGGCACGCTCGGAGGTGTTCACCCGCAATCCGGACGCCTGGAAGATCAGCATGAAACGCATTCAGGCGGCGACGGCCGAAGATGTGCGCGGGGCCGCGGCCCGGTGGCTATCCGACGGCGTTTACGTGCTCGAGGTAGTTCCGTTCCCCGACTATAAGGCGGCCACGGCCGGCTTCGACCGGAAAACTGCACCCGCGCTCACCGCGCCGCCCGAGTTGAAGCTTCCGAAGTTGCAGCACCTCACGCTGTCCAATGGGCTGAAGGTCATCCTGGCTGAGCGCCATGAGCTTCCGTTGGTGAGCCTGTGGCTGACTACGGACGCGGGTTTCGCCGCGGACCAGTTCGCGATTCCCGGCACGGCGAACCTTGCCACCGGCATGCTGACGAGCGGGACGAAGACGCGCAACGCGTTGCAAATCAGCGATCAGGTAGCGACGCTCGGTGCTGAGCTCGATGCGCAAGCGAATTTGGACCGGTCGGTGGTGCATCTTTCGACGTTGAAGGCGAATCTGGATCCATCGCTCAATCTGTTCGCCGACGTGATTCTGAACCCTTCGTTCCCGGAAGCCGATTTCGACCGGCAGAAGAAGCGGCAGCTTGCTGGGATCCAGCGGGAGAAGGCGGACCCGGTGTCGGTAGCGATGCGTGTAATGCCGGCGCTGGTATATGGCAAGGGACACCCGTATGGTTTTCCGATGAGCGGTTCGGGCTCGGAAGCGGATCTCGCCAAGATCACTCGTGCGGATCTGGTTCAGTTTCATGAGAAGTGGTTTCATCCGAACAATGCGACGCTGGTGATTGTCGGAGATGCAACTCTTGCGGACATGGGTCCGAGGCTAGAGAAGTTGTTTTCTCAGTGGAAGCCGGCTAAGGTTCCGTCCAAGAACATTGGGACGGTTAATGCGCCGCAGAAGTCTTCGGTGTATCTGATCGACCGGCCGGGCGCGCAGCAGACCATGATCGTGACCGGGAACATCGCTCCTCCGAAGAACAATCCGCAAGAGGTGGCAATCGGGGTGATGAACGACGTTCTCGGAGGAACATTCAGTTCCCGCCTGAACATGAATCTGCGCGAGGACAAGCACTGGTCCTATGGGGCGCATGCAACGCTGCCGCCCGCGGTGGGCCAGCGCGCTTTGATTGCGTATGCACCGGTGCAGACCGACAAGACCAAGGAATCGATGGCGGAGATGAGCAAGGAAATGCGCGGCATTGTGGGCGATAAGCCGATCACCGCGGACGAGATGAAGATGGCGCAGGATGCCGAAACGCTGAAGCTTCCTGGCTCTTACGAGACGATGGACGCGGTAGGGGGTTCGATCCGCAACATCGTGCAATTCGGGCTGCCCGAAGACTATTACGAGAAATACGCCGGCCGTGTGATGGCGCTGAAGAGCTCGGATGTAAAGGATGCGGCGGAAGTGGTGGTGCATCCCAACAGTCTGGTGTGGGTGGTGGTCGGCGACCGCGGCAAGATCGAATCAGGTGTACGGGAGCTTGGTATCGGCGATGTCCAGGTGATCGATACCGACGGCAAACCGGTGGGCGGCTCGGCACCCCCGAGTTCCGTACAGTAGGTTTGGATCAGACGACACGTTGACCAGCAAAGAGCAGGTGCTCGACATTCCGGCGCCCCCGGCCGATGCGCGCATTCTTTATGGCCACGGCGAGTATCGGTTCGGGGATCTGCGGGTGCCCGCGGGAAGCGGGTCGCATCCAGTCGCGCTCGTGATCCACGGCGGATTCTGGCGCGCGGTACGGAATCTGGATTACATCGGGCACTTATGCGCAGCCCTGACGCGACTCGGCGTTGTCACCTGGAACGTGGAATACCGTCGCATCGGCCACGCCGGCGGCGGATGGCCGGGAACGTTTGAAGACGTTCTTGCCGCGGCGGAATTTCTCAAAAAACTTCCGTGTGAACTCGATATGACGAGGGTGTGCGCGGTTGGCCATTCTGCCGGCGGTCACCTGGCGCTGTGTCTGGCCAAAAGGTTTCCGCCACTGCAAACTGCAATTTCACTGGGCGGCGTCTGTAATCTGGATGAAGCTTGGGATTGGCGGCTCGGCGACGGAGTGGTGGAACAGTTCCTGCACGGAAATAGGGACTTAGTGCGTGAAGCTTCGCCCCGGCAACTTCTGCCAATTGGCAAGCAACAGATTATTATGCATGGAACACAAGATGACACCGTGCCCTATGCAATGGCTTGCGACTACGTCGAAGCGGCTTGCGCGGCGGGCGACGATGCGCGGCTGGTTACGGTTGAAGGCGGCGATCACTTTGATGTGGTCCTACCTGGCTTTGCCGAGCGCATCATGACAGCTTGGTTACTTCCCTAAGCCCGTGCTAGGCTGAAGCTAGTTAAGTTAGTTTCTCTCGCGGCCCCGCTGCCCCTCTTCCTGTTTTTCACTCTGGTAATAACTCTCTCGGATCACCACGCTGTTGGCTGAGTGAGAGTTATTCAAGGAGGTCCAGCTTTAGCGATTCAGGCCCTGATTCTCAGTGAACTGATCGGCAGCTCCAGCTTCGTCGAAAAGATCGCGAACCTGTCGCGGATGCACTTTATCCAACAAGGTGGAGAGTTCGCCTATCTGCTGCTGCACGACCCGGAATTTCGGGTAGTGGGTCAGTTTGAGATTTCTACTTTGGGGTCCACCTAAAAAGCTTTCCAGTGTTCGGATCAAATAATCCCGTGAATTCGTATACAATTTTTCTGGGAAACGGCCATAAACCGTAGTACGAAATTGAGACCTTTGCCTCAGCCTTCGACATGGGAACAACGACACCGGCACCGTGGCATCTGGCGGTCATGCGGCCCTTTGGCCAAAGCACGCCGCGAGTCGCGTCCGCATACTCATAGCCAAAGCCTTTAATTTCCAGGTTCCCGGATAGGGACTTTATGTCAGCTATCTCGCACACATATTTCACGTGGAAAATGGGCACCAAGCTTTCGTTCGTAATCTCGTAAGGAATTGAGTACGGGTCATCGCTTTCTAGTGGAACGGGTGTTTGAACTGATGGGGGCTGAAGAAATGGCAGAAGCGCGGAAATCGTCGCTAGGGACGACAGGGCTAGGGCGAGAATCTTTAGACATTTTACGAGAAACCGGCGTTTGGTGGGTGGAGAACTGCTTACCGCCAACCCTGGTTTTGGCTGTTCTGGGTTTTGCTTATTTCGTCCTCGTTTCCCTCCAGACATAATGTGGGATAATCGTATCATGCCTAGCCGTTCAAGCAAATCCAAAGATCACGATTTCACCCGAACCGCTTTGCGCGTTGTCGAACAGGCCATCGGGGAGCAGTGGGACGGATCGCCACTGCCAGATAAAGACGCTGGCAAGAATCCGGCGGCGGTCGCACTGGGGAAGCTCGGCGGCGCTAAGGGCGGCGCGGCGAGGGCGGCAGCGCTATCACCTCGGAAGCGGTCTGCGATTGCGAAGAAGGCGGCGGCGGCCCGCTGGAAGAAGGGTTAGGATGAATCAATTCCACCTCTAGGTTCATTTGGGATTGCATTTCTTTCATAGCCTGTGATTCGGACCTCAATACAAGCCCCGGTATCCCATCGAAGTGACTGAAGTTGTTAGATATAAGCGGGATTGAATGGCGAATTGCACACGCGGCTATCCAGAGATCATTCGCCGCCACCGTTTTACCGCGAGACTCGCATGCTGATTTTATTTCAGCGTATTTCCGGCACACGGTCTCGTCATACGGAACGATAGTGACCGACCTCAACCTGTCTTTAAGATTGGAGATCCGATGATCTCCCCAATTCTTTTTATAGGCCCCGAAATACAACTCTCCGACGGTGATGAACGAAACCGTGATGAGTTTGCCGTCGACGTGTGGGCGGTACAGTGCCGCGTAGCCACTCCCGTTCATTAGGTACGAGAAAACGTCTGTATCGACCAAGACTGCCTCTTGGGCCGAATCCGTCACTGCCGTTCCCGCTCCCGCTCCCGTGATTCATATATGCCCGCGATGAAGTCATCCACCTCGTCATCTGCTGAGTTCGATCATCTAAATTGGCCCACTTCGATCGTCTGATTTGGCCCACCCTGTAAACCCCGGATGAAACGATTCCGGGATGGACAGGAGAGTCAAAGTGGAACTATTCGAGCAGATCCGGCTGGCGCACGCCGCCGGAG
>JBBROU010000103.1:0-18696 GCA_038229055.1 Bryobacterales bacterium
CCTGAGCGGCCCCGTTCCAAATCAAACGAAACACTCACCGTTGGAGGTTGATGTAGATGAAAATTCGTCCGTTGTATGACCGTGTAGTTGTGAAACGCGTCGAGGAGAAAGAGACCATGCAGGGCGGTCTTTATATCCCCGATTCCGCCAAAGAGAAGCCCCAGGAAGGCGAAGTTGCCGCCATCGGAAAAGGCAAGCGCCTCGAAGACGGCAAACTCGTGCCGCTCGACGTGCAAGTCGGCGATCGCATCCTGTTCGGCAAGTATTCCGGCAGCGATATCAAGCTGGATGGCGAAGAGTATCTGATTATGCGTGAAGATGAGATCCTCGGGATTCTCGACGCGCAGCCCAAGGTCGCCAAAAAGGCGAGCTAATAAGCTTCAAGTAAACAGAGATTAGGAGAATTCCAAAATATGGCGAAACAGATTGTATACGCAGAAAATTCCCGCCAGGCGATCCTGCGCGGCGTGAATCAGTTGGCCGATGCCGTAAAGGTCACGCTCGGTCCCAAGGGCCGCAACGTGGTTCTCGAGAAGAAGTTTGGCGGCCCCAACATCACCAAAGACGGTGTGACGGTTGCTAAAGAAATCGAGCTGAAGGACCCGCTCGAGAACATGGGCGCCCAGATGGTGCGCGAAGTGGCTTCGAAGACGTCCGATGTGGCCGGCGACGGCACCACGACGGCGACTATTCTGGCCCAGGCCATCTTCCGCGAAGGCGTGAAAGCGGTTGCCGCCGGCGCGAACCCGATGGCTCTGAAGCGCGGTATCGAGAAAGCCGTCAATGTGGTTGTTGAAGAAGTGAAGAAACTGTCGAAGCCGGTTACCGGTGAAATGATCGCTCAGGTCGGCACGATTTCCGCCAACAGCGACCACACCATCGGCGACACCATTGCCGAAGCCATGAAGAAGGTGGGCAAGGATGGCGTCATCACCGTCGAAGAGTCCAAGACCATGCTGACCGAACTCAGCACCGTCGAAGGCATGCAGTTCGACCGCGGCTATCTTTCGCCTTATTTCGTGAGCGATGCCGAGCGCATGGAAGTGGTTCTGGAAGATCCCTATATCCTGATCCACGAGAAGAAGATCAGCAACATGAAAGATCTTCTGCCGCTGCTCGAGCAGATTGCCCGCGCCGGCAAACCGCTGCTCATCATTGCCGAAGAAGTGGAAGGCGAAGCGCTCGCCACTCTCGTCGTCAACAAGCTGCGCGGCACCCTGAACGCTTGCGCTGTGAAAGCTCCGGGCTTCGGAGATCGTCGCAAGGCGATGCTGGAAGACATCGGTATCCTGACCGGCGGCAAGTCGATCATGGAAGAGACCGGCATCAAGCTGGAAGGCGTGAAGCTGGAAGACCTCGGCCGTGCCAAGCGCGTGACGGTGGATAAAGACAACACTACCATCATCGATGGCGCCGGGACGCAGAAGCACATCGAAGGCCGCATCAAGCAACTCCGCGCGCAGATCGACGAAACCACGTCGGACTACGATCGCGAGAAGTTGCAGGAGCGGTTGGCGAAACTCGCCGGCGGTGTGGCCGTGATTAAGGTTGGCGCGGCGACCGAAACCGAGATGAAGGAAAAGAAAGCCCGTGTGGAAGATGCTCTGCATGCGACCCGCGCGGCTGTGGAAGAGGGGATTGTTCCGGGCGGCGGCGTTGCGCTTCTGCGTGCGTCCAAGGCTCTCAACAACCTCACGCTGGAAGGCGACGAGCAGATTGGCGTGAACATCGTGAAGCGCGCCTGCGAAGAGCCGGTTCGGCAAATTGTTCACAACTCGGGCACGGAAGGCGCCGTTGTTATCGGTAAGATCCGCGAGAATGACAATCCGAACTTCGGCTACAACGCCTACACCGAACAGTACGAAGACTTGGTTGCGGCCGGTGTCATCGACCCCACCAAGGTCACGCGTACGGCTCTCCAGAACGCGGCCTCGATCAGCTCGCTGATGCTGACCACCGAAGCCATGATCTGCGAAATCCCCGAGAAGAAGTCCTCTGCGTCTCAGGGCGGCGGTCACGGCCCCGAAGGCATGGACTACTAAGCTCCGGCTTAGCTTCCCATCTCTAGCTTTAACCGAAAGCCGCGGTCCGAAAGGGCCGCGGCTTTTTTTCGTTCTGGCCGCTCGGTTTGCAGTAGAATTAGCGGGAATGTCGTTCAGTGTGCATCTCGGAGCCGAAACCTTCACCATCGGCGGGGAAGGCGACCTCGGTAAATTCCTCAAGCCGGATCTTCCGTTCATCCTGCGTAGCAGTTCAATATTGACTAACTTGGCCGGACTTACTCTGGCCGATGCCATCACCGGGGCCCTCCAGTTCAGCCTCGACGGCGATCTCAACGCTACCTGGGACATCGGGGGCGCCAGTGTGGGTTTTGAGCTCAAGCCCTCGGCCAAGGTTGTTATCGAAGTTCACAACTCCGGCGAGCTTTTCAACTACAACGAAGGTGACGACGAGACCCGGAACATCAGTGTGCCCGTGCCGCCAGGGCGCGGGTACATCTCGCTGCGGTTCCATGCGGGCATTGAGTCTTCCATCTCGGCCTCGGGAAACGTGCAAGGAATCGGGATCTCGGGCAGCTTCGGGGATGGCAACCAGTTCGATATCGTCAATCACCGCAGCTACTCGCTCGACACTCCGGTCCTCGACGCCATTCGAAATTCTTTCCAGGCGTTTGTCTGGCCCTTCCAAGTTTCGAACGTCAATGGTTTAAACGACGGCGATTACCTCGACTACGAGTTTTTGGGCAGCTTGAGTCTCGGCTTCGGACTGACCTACGGCGTCAGCGGCAATTTGCTGGGCGGCCGTCACCGCGGCGAAATCTCCGACTCTCTGAAGGTCCCATTCGGGAAAGCGATCGTGAGCGCCAAGCCAACCTTCTCCGCTGCGGCCAAGTTCGCCCTCGAATATACCCATGAGGATGCTTTTCGAGTAATCGTTGGCCGGGCGCGCGCGGCAGCTATCAATAGCGCGTCGCTATATCTGTTCCGGATGGACAAGAGCTCGTTAACCACCAAGCAGACCGCCGGCGTCAAACTGAAGCCCGGCGCGGCTGTCGACTTAAGCGGTCCTGTCGATGAGCTAACCGGCCGCATCGCGCAATCGGCCTTCACCCACTTCCCGGATCCGGCACTGAAAAAGGCTGCGACCGACGCCCTAAAGGCGGGTCTTAAAAGCGGCCAAGATGCGCTCGACGGTTACGTTAAGGATGTCAATAAAGCTGTCGCCCAAACCATTCAACTTGTCTTTGAGCAGGATCGCATCCGCACCAGCACCGCGCTATTTGAATTCGATTTCGATTTCAACCAGCCGGAAGCGCTTACGGCGGGATACGCGCGAGCCCTTTCCGGGGATTTCGTAAGCGCTCTCCGCACCCGTGGCGTCACGCTGCGCCCCGGCTCGGCGATCGAGAATTCCTTCGTTCGCCAGACTTCGGTTACTTTCCAGTTCTTCGACGTTTTTAAGATCACCGATGTCGTTTCCTACTTGACCCGCACCACGCTGAGTTATGTCGGCGCCGGAACGTTTCGTTTCTTAGGGAAAGCCGGCGTGACCACCAGCCTTGGCGTGAACCAGCGCGGAAATTCCTGCGAAGTATTCTTTACCGCCGAGGCTTCCGAGAAAGGCGGCAGCGCCGAGCTTCAAGACTTGGCCGTTCGACTCCATTTCGTTCTGACCGACCACGCGGCCGAGGCTGCCCGGCAATCGGCGCGTGCCCTAAACGCCATCGATAGCGCGAAGTTTCAGACCGCTGCCCTGCAGATTGCCGCCGCCCCGAGCCGGAGCGTGAAGATCTCAGGCGTGTTCGACCAGGGTGCCTATGGAGCAATCCAGTCCGGCGGCGATGCCGATGCGCGAAACTATGCGGCATTTGTAACCGCCACCGATGCCGTTGCCGGAGACACCGCGCAGTTCCCGCCACAATTTTCCGCCTATAGCCAGTGGGTATTTTTCAATCGGGCCAAGAACGGCACCTTGCAACCGGACCGCAAGCATACGGGCAATCCCTCGCGCGATGTATGGCCGCCGGAGGTTCCAGTTCCGAACGGCAGCCTGCGCGACACCATCGAATGCTATGTCTATGCCGCGCAGAGCTTCATGAACCTGTGTGAAAGCCTGCGGCACTTGGCGCGCGATCTCGATGACGCCGCTTACCACGATCAACAGAATCTCCTGATGCGGTCACTGAACCAGATAATTTCCCAGAATATACCCGTATTTTTCATCAAACCGGCGCTGGTCGCTTTGGTGCACGCCAGTGGCGCGCAGATCGCTGAATCGAAAACTGGAGACGCCGCGTATGGTCTGGATATTTGTTTCACCGCTACGGGCGCGGTGAGGAACTGAATCCATGCTGAAGTCCGTCGATATCCTTCTCGGAGTCACCATCGTCATGCTCGTCGTCAGCATGATCGTCACCGTGCTCACGCAATTCGTGATGAGCGTTCGCGATACACGCGGAAAGTATCTATGGCTCGGTCTCACGACGATGCTGGAACAACTCGATCCGGCGCTCACGCATGAGATCGCCCTCGCCATCGTGAAACAAGTGCTTAGCCATCCGCTCGTCCGCGACGGAAACCGCGGCCTCGGGAGCGTTATCCACCGCGAGGAGCTAACCAAAATTCTGCTCGAGCTCGCGGCGGGCGGCGGCCTGCAGCCGCTGGAAGCTACGGTACAGCAACAACTCCTTGCGGCCCTCAAGAATAATGGCGTCGACAATCCGAAGGACGCGATGCAGCGCATCCGGACCGCGGCGCTGCAAATCGAGCAGCACTATCCGGAACTATCCAACGCGCGCCGGTATAGCATGGCCATCCTCAAGGAGTGTCAAACCGATTTCGTGGGGAAGATCAACGGCTGGTTCGATACGACCATCGATCGCGTGTCGTCCCGGTTCACCGCGAGCACCCGCCGGATTACTTTCGCCTGCGGGCTGTTCATCGCCGTTCTGGTGCAGTTGGACACCGTTGCTTTATTCAGCCGCCTATCCATGGACGACGGGCTGCGCAGCGCCCTGGTACAAAAGGCGATTCAGATCAATCCACCGCAAAGCAAACAACCCGACGCTGCTGTGCCTGCCTTGACCGCTCAGGATCGCGAGACCATTCGCGCTCTTGCCAGTAACGACTTGATCACCATTCCCACCGTTGGTCCGGACTGGCAGCGGCAATGGTCCTGGGCGAAGATCCCGGGCATCCTGCTTTCCACCATGCTGCTGAGCCTGGGCGCGCCGTTCTGGTATAACGCGCTGAAGAGTTTGCTGCGACTGCGCTCATTAGTCGCCGAAAAGGACGACGATCAGCGAGCCCAGCGCCAGACGACCCAAACTCCTGTCGTGCTGCCCGTCACGCCGGTCGCGCCGCCGGAAAACCCCTAATCGTCCGAAGCACCTGCCGCTTTGGCGTATTGCAACAGCTTGTCTTCAAACGTGGTGTCGAGCGCGGGTGATTTGTGGTTCCGCACATACCACTTGTATGTCTCCTTCAGCCCTGCTTCGAAAGGCGTAGGCGTGAGTTTCAGCAGCCGCCGCAGCTTCCCGATTGCTTCGGTAATCGGAGGCATGTCGAAATACACCCCGAAGTACGCGGGGTCGCCCATCGAGTTACCGCCCGCTTCGATAATGCGATCCCTCGGAACGCGCGCAATCACGGGCGTCTTGCCGGCCGCCACGCCCAAAATTTTCACCAGTTCAAGTTGGGTCATCGGCTTATCGTTACCGATGTTAAACGCCTCGCCCGGCGCGCTCGGGTCGGTGAGGCTCTTCATGCAGGCGGTTACCAAGTCTTTTACATAAACGAATTGCATCAGGCGATTGCCGTCGCCCGGAATGATAATCGGTCTCTTGGCCCGCATGCGATCCCAGAAAAACTGTTCACGATAGAAGGGATTTCCGGGGCCGTAGATGAACGGCGGGCGGAACGTAACCACCGGGAACCCCGTTCGCTGGTGTAGCCGAAACAGCGCCCGTTCAGTCATGGCCTTATTTCGGACATAGGGATCGGGATGGTCGTCCGGCGCAAGCGGGTCGTCTTCGTAGTGATTCAATCCGTCCCCATAAGCGGCCACGCTTGAGATAAACACGTAGCGCGTCAGCCGGTCGCCGAGTGCCTGTACCGTGCCTTCCACTTGACTGGCGGTCGTGCCTCGCTGCCAGTCATAGACGTTGTCGAACGCGGCATCGAAACGCCGGCCCTCCAGCACGCTGCGCACCTCCGCCGCGTCGTTGCGGTCAGCCACAAGGTTTTCTACCTTGCGCCCCAGCGTATGCTTCGGTTTGCGATGGAGGATCGTGACATCGTGCCCTGCTTGCAGCAGTTCCGCGACAAGCCGTCGGCCGATGAACATCGTCCCCCCGATTACTAGAACTTTCATGTCGGGAGAAGGTGGCGCGCTCTAAGACGAATAAACGCGCATGATATCGCGATTAGTCGTAATATTCCAAACCCAAATGCGTGATTAGTTGTTCGCCCTTCATCCAGCGCAGCGTGTTCTTCAACTTCATAAGCTGAATGAACAGGTCGTGCTCGGCGTAAAGGCCCGGCGCGGTCATCGGCGCTTTGAAGTAGAACGACAGCCACTCCTGAATGCCTCGCATGCCGGCGCGTTGTGCCAGATCCATGAAGAGAATCAGGTCGAGCACCAGGGGAGCGGCCAGAATGGAATCGCGGCACAGAAAGTCGATCTTGATCTGCATAGGATACCCCATCCAGCCGAAAATATCGATATTGTCCCAGCCTTCTTTGGAATCGCCGCGCGGCGGGTAATAGTTGATCCGAACCTTGTGATAGACGTCCTTGTAGAGATCGGGGTAGAGCTCCGGCTGTAGGATCTGATCGAGCGCCGAAAGCTTCGACTCCTCCTTGGATTTAAACGATCCCGGATCGTCCAGCACTTCGCCATCGCGGTTTCCCAGTATGTTGGTCGAGAACCAGCCTGAAATTCCCAGCATGCGCGACTTCAGCCCCGGCGCCAGGATGGTCTTCATCAGCGTCTGCCCGGTCTTGAAATCCTTGCCGCAGATCGGAACCTGCCGTTCCCGCGCAAGTTCGATCAGGGCCGGCGCATCCACCGTCAGGTGCGGCGCGCCGTTGGCGTACGGCACACCGGATTTCAGCGCGGCGTACGCGTAGATCTGGCTGGGCGAGATCTCCGGATCGTTCTTCTGCAAGCCACACTCGAAATCTTTCAGCGTCGCGTGAACCGCCGCGGCTTTATGAAACACTTCGGTCGAACCGCACCAGATCATCGAGAGCCGCGAAGCGCCGGTTCGCTCCTTGAACGAGCGAATGTCGTCCATCAGCATCTCGGCATGGTCCATCTTCGAGCCCTTCGGCTTCAGGTTCGGGCCGGTGATGCGCTTAACGTATTCCTGATCGAAAACCGCCTTCATCGGCTCGATCGCCTGCAAAGGCCCCTTCACCTGGTCGAGCATGGTCTTCTCTAGAACGCCCGCGTGAATCGCCGCGTCGTAGCAGTTATCCTCGTAGATATCCCAGGTCCCGAAAGCCAGATCGTTCAAGCCTGCGAGCGGAAGGAAATCTTTGATTTTCGGACTGTTGTTGTCCGTTCGCTTCCCTAGGCGAATGGTGGAAAGCTGGGTGACCGAGCCGACGGGCTGAGCCAATCCGCGCTTAATGGCCTCGACGCCGGCGATCATGGTGGTGGTCACCGCGCCCATACCGGGGATCAAGACTCCGAGTTTCCCTTCGGCAGGGGCTACTTTGGGCGTAGCTGGGCTCGAACTGTCATTTTCGGGCAAAATGCTTTTCTTCTCCTTGACGGTGAGGAGCCGGAAGCGCTCCAAAACCTTTGAAAATCAGCCAATTTGCTATGATAGCAATCAATGCGAGACCGCGCGACAGCTAGTTTCAGCACCGTGATTGTCGACGATGAACAGCTTGCGTCCGACGAACTGGCATGGCTTCTGAAGGACTTCCCGGATGTCGAAGTAGTCGCGACCGGGCGGAACGGCGTGGAAGCCGTCGACTTGATCGAAAAGTTGGAGCCGGATCTCGCGTTTCTCGATGTGCAAATGCCCGGTTTAGACGGCCTTGGCGTGATCCGCAAGCTCCGCGAACACGATGCCGTTTTGCCGCGGTTCGTGCTATCGACGGCCTACGATCAATACGCGGTTGAAGCCTTTCGCCTGGAGGCGCTGGACTATCTTCTCAAGCCTGTTGACCGGACTCGGCTCGCGGAGACCATCGAAAGGGCACGCCGGCATTTCCAGGACCTCGCCGCCGAACCGCCCGAGAACGCGCTCGAATCCGTCAAAACAACGCAGCGGACTAAGTTGATGGTGCGGAACGGCAATCGCAATCTGATCGTCGATGCGCAGGAACTGGTCTACGCCACCATCGACAGCGGGGTCATCACGCTCGTTACTTCCACCATCGAAGGCCAGTCCAATTACAAGACTCTTGAGGAACTGCAAGCCAATCTCGATCCCGGGCTGTTCTGGCGCGCGCACCGGTCCTTCGTCGTAAATATCAATAAGATTCGCGAAGTGGTGCCGTGGTTCAACTCCAGTTTTCAGGTCAAAGTGGACGACAAAAAGGGCACTGAAATCCCGGTCAGCCGGGTCCAGACCCGCCGCCTTCGCGAACTTTTGAAACTCTGACTACCTGACGGGCTTCTGTTCGTCCTTCTCCCATTCCTGCGACAGCATCTCTGAATACTCGGCCGACGCGAAAAGATCGAACGGAAAGTTCGCGTGCCGGATGGTCGCAAACGGGACCAGATTCTGGTAGCAGACGTAAAGATAGTCTGAAAACCGGTGGTAGTTGAGCAGAAACGTGGTTGCCAGCGTCTCCATCGAAGGCGGCTGAGCCAGCACGCTATTCATGCCGACGGCGCGCGAAAACACCGCTTTCTGGTCGTGGACTCCCCAGGAAGTCAGCTTGTCGAAGACGGCCTTCGGCGGAGCGTCCACCAGCATGGCAATGAAGCTCTGCTCGCGGATGCCCACATCGCCGATCGCCGGAATGGCGGAAACGAACTCCTGGCACTGCTCGGCCCAGCGCAGCAAATCCTTGCCAAGGAAATAGAGCATCTTGAGCTCCTGCACTCGTCCCTTTAAGACAAGCCGCTGAAGCTCATGATAATCCTCGCTTTCCCGGGGAACCATTCCGTTAAGGATCAAAGCGGCGCGCGAGCCTGCCAGAAGCGATTCGGGACCCTGCTCGCCAGAAAAGGGGTGAAGAATCAGGGGGGGCAGTTTCCAGAGTCCGGTCGGATGAGAATTAGTTTGCAGCATGATGTGCGTTCACCTCTCTATCGGAAGAATCATTTCCGGACTCCAGTCCGCCCAGATCACTTTCGTTCCCGGAGTACCACTTTCGCGGTTATTGTCTCCGGCCCTCTCAGAACTTTGACCAGAACCACGTCCCCCGGCTTCTGTGCGCGCAGCGCATAAGTGAAGTCGTACAAATTCTGAATCGGCTTCCCGGCGAAATCAACCAGGATGTCGCCTCGCCGCAGCCCAGCCTCAGCCGCGGGAGAGCCATCCTTCACGTCGGCGAATCGAACCCCTTTGGGCGGCTCGGCGAAATCGGGAATGCTCCCGAAATAGGGTCCGTACCCCGAGCCCGACGCGGTTCCCGTGGCATGCCTGTTCTCCGGCTCTTTAACCCGCACGAACTGCGGACGCCCGTCTTCGGAAGCCAATTTGGTTACCGCTGCGCCCACAAGCTGCAGGACCCGCGCGGCATCCGGTGCGTCGATTTTGTCCCAGGTGTCGCTAGGCTTGTGGTAATCCCCATGCAGCCCGGAAAAGAAGAAGAGCACCGGCACTTCGCGCGTTGTGAATGAAGTGTGGTCGCTGGAACCGTAGCCGCTGGTGTCCGAGAAATCCATCTTCAAGTGTGATGCGGGAGCCAACTCATCCAAAATTGCCCGCAGCGTCGAGCCCGTCCCGGCCCCTCCCACATAAAGCTTGCCATCGCTCACCCGGCCGATCATGTCGAGGTTAATCATCGCCACCGCGTTGCGCAACGGCAGCTCGGGATGATTGACATAATAGCTCGATCCGAGAAGCCCCAGTTCTTCCCCAGCAAAAGTCAGGAACAGGACGCCGCGCCGGAGTCTTGGTTGCGCTGCCAGCCAACGCGCGAGTTCCAACACGCCCGCCGTGCCCGACGCATTGTCGTCCGCCCCCGGATGCACCGTGCCGGCCTGCGAAGGCGCCATCGAAAATTGCTCGCCGAGCCCCAGGTGATCGAAATGCGCCCCCACGATCACATACTCGTCCGTCTCGCCGGGCAGATATCCGCTGACGTTGTGGACCGTTTTCACCACCCGCTCAACATCCACGCTCTCATGTACGTCCAGCGAGTCGGGAAAGGAAAAGGACTGCGGCTTCAAATCGCGATCGATCCCGCTTTCAAGCTGTTCCAACTTGCGATTCGCCATCGCAAACCAAAGCTCCGTGTCCGCGGTCTTCAATTGAACAAATGGAATGCCGCAGTTGGCCGGGCCAGCGGTGCTTCCAAAACTTTCAAGCGAGTCGGACTCGCCTGAATGGTTCGCCCGGTCGTTAATCACAATTACGCCGGCCGCTCCATGATTCCGCGCGTTGATCGCTTTACTAAAGAACTGCGAATACTCCGTATAGACCTTACCCGCGAACACGCTCTTCTCATCGAATTCCTGCGGTTCGTGGCGCAGAATCAACACGAACTTGCCGTGAACATCGATGCCGGCGTAATCGTCGTAGTGGTATTCCGGAGCGGTGATCCCGTAACCGGCGAAGACCACTCCCCCTGACGCTTTGCCGGCCAGAGAAAAACTCAGCGGCACGAAATCGCGCTGCAAAGCCAGCTTCTTCTTGTGACCGCGCGCTACGTATTCGAAGCGGTTGCCGGAGCCCATCCGCGCACTCGTGGTGACCGGAAAAGATTGCCGGTAAGTGCCTTCGAGCGGCTTTAAGCCGGCGGACCGGAACTCCTTTTCGATATATAGCGCCGCCTTCTCCAGTTCCGGCGATCCTGTGGCACGCCCCTTCATCTCAGGCGCCGATAGGAATTTGATGTGTGCCAGATAATGCTGCGGATCGAACGAAGGAGTCGCGAGCGTAGCCGCTCCGAGCACCGCGGCCAGTGCTCCAGCTGAAAGCCGGCCGGCTCGCATCATTTGAGTCCGGGCGTGGCCAGTTTCAGATCGCAACCGCAGTCCTCACCCGCGTTCTTAGCCGTCTTCTGATACTCAATCTCGTAATCGATGATGCGTTTCAATTCATTCCACGGCGTCGCTCCCACCAGCGGCCGGCCGTTGATGAACAGGGTCGGGGTCGATCCCACCGAAACTTGCTGCCCCAACGCCATGGTCTTGTCTACCTCAGCCTCCGTAGCTTTGGTTTCCATGCAGCGCGTCAGTTGCAGCACGTCCAGATCCTTGCCTTTCGCGAAATCAAGAATCTTCGATTGCAAATTGTCTGCCGCGATCTCGCCCTGATGTTCGAAGATCCAATCGTGATAGTCCCAGAAAGCATTGGGATTCTGCCGGAAAATGCAGCGTCCCGCGATGGCGGCCGCCTTCGCCCACGGATGCACCGAATCCAACGGAAAATCCATGAAATAAAGGCGCACCTGCTTGGGATATTCGGTCAGCAGGTTCGAGCGCAAAATCTTGGCTTCCTCGCGGCAGAAGGCGCATTCGAAATCGCTGAATTCCACCAGAACCACGGGAGCTCCGGCTGTGCCAAAACTCGGCTGAAATTCGGTTTTGAGCTTATCCAGATCCGCTTTGAATGGATTCTGCGCCGCATCGAACACGCTGCCTCTCACAATCTTCTGGCCGTCTTTGGAAATGAAGAAATGCTCGTCCTGACTGGCCTTTCCCTGGGAAGCATGCACCTTCACCTCGTCGAAGCCCGGCAGCGTCTTCGATGGCACAGGATCGCCGATCTCGACCTGGATCGGCTGCGGCCACACGAAGAGATGGCGCACGTATTCTTCGAACACCGGCTTGTTGTAAGCCGAAACTTTGGGCGCCGCGGCCTTCGCGGCCGCGGCAGCGCCACGCGCCTGCGCGCCCGTCAAGGAAAGCGCCATCAATGAGAGGAGTAGGGGTCGAAACATAGCGATAGTTGTTGCTAACGCGGCTGCCCCAGTTACATCACCGGTCCGATGCGCCACGGCACGAACTCCTTGTGCCCCAGCCGCTCGGCGGCGGTCTTCTCTCCGGATGCGACGCGCAACACCAGATCGAAAATCTCGCGTCCCACATCGGTGATCGTCTTCTCGCCGTCCGCAATCGTTCCCGCGTTCACGTCCATATTGTCGGTCATCCGCCCATAGGTGAAACTGTTGCTGGCTATCTTGATGACCGGTACAGACGGAAATCCAATCGCGCTGCCGCGGCCTGTGGTAAAGGCGATCACATTGCAACCCCCGGCGGCCAATCCGGTCAGCGATACCGGGTCATATCCCGGCGTGTTCATGAAGTTGAATCCCGGCGTGTGGATTCGCTCGGCATAATCGATCGCATCGGTCATCGGAGAAGTCCCTGCCTTGGCGACTGCCCCCAACGACTTCTCCAGTATGTTCGTCAACCCGCCCGCCTTGTTCCCCGGTGACGGGTTATCATCGAAACTGCCGCCGAACCGATTCAAATATTGCTTGTAGCCCGTGACGAAGCTGAGCAGCCGTTCGGCCACCTGGCGATTGCGCGCGCGCCGGACGAGAAGATGTTCCGCGCCAAAAATTTCGGTCGTCTCCGCCAGCACCGAGGTTGCTCCGATCGCTGCCAGCATATCCGAGGTCACGCCCAACGCCGGATTTGCAGTAATTCCGGAGAAGGAATCCGAGCCTCCGCAGTTCAGGCCCAGCACGATCTTCGATGCCGGCACTTCGGTCCGCTTCTCCGCCGCGCCTTGCTCCATCAGCTGCTGGATTTCGCGCCGCGCATTGCTCAACGCGCCGCGCGTTCCGCCGCTGTTCTGCAGCGTCATTCCGACCAGCCGCGTAGAGCGCGGCGCATTCGGTCCTAGATAATGCTCAATCTGATTGACCTCACACCCGAGGCCGAGAATCACGGCCGCCGAGACGTTCGGGTGCGCTAGCACTCCGGCCAGCGTGCGCTGCAGTTGGTCGGTGTCGGGTCCAATGGACATGCCGCATCCCTCTCCGTGCGGGAACGCCACCACGCCATCGATATTCGCCGGCAGCCGTTCGCCGTCGAAGCTTGCCGCAATCAGTTCCGCAGTGTGCGCCGCGCAGTTACTGGCGGCCACCACCGCCACATAGTTTCGTGTTCCCACGCGCCCGTCCTCACGGAGAAATCCTTGAAATGTCGGCATCTGCACCGGCAGAGCGGGGAAGGGGACCTCTCCCACCGGAAATTCGTAGGCGAATTCCATCTCTTCGAAACCGACGTTGTGCGTGTGCACGTGCTGCCCCGGTTCGATGGCGGTTCGGGCGCGTCCAATCCGCTGTCCATAGCGCTGCACAACCTCTCCGGGCGCGATTTGCCGCAGGGCAATTTTATGCCCCGCCGGAACCGCTTCTCGGACGCGAACGGCAATCCCGTCCACATTCAATTCAGTTCCGGCGCTCAACGGCACGCGCGCCACCGCGATGTTGTCCGTTATATGTAAATGGATGGCGGAATTTTCAGCCGTCGGGAGCTTGGCGATTTCGAGTAGTTGCATTTCTTACCTCAGTAAATTTGTTTCCGTGATCTGCTGGCCTGTATGAACGTGGAGCTTCCCAGCGACCGGATGCACCCACAAGCCGGTCTCACCCTCGGGCAGCGGAATCTCGGCCGACGAAGCGACCACGGTGAAATCGGCGGTCTCTACAGCATCTAGAAGTTTACCGATATGGATGTGAGTATGGCACTGTGTCCGCTGTTCTTCGCCGTTGATCGCCAAGCCCCAGCCATTGCCCCAAAGCTCCGCGGCTTTCGCGATGGCGGCCGTCCAAAGCGCAGTGCGTTCCTCAGGGGAAATTTCGCGCAGCGGGTGCCCGCCCGGATAATGCGCGCGCGGCAGCGCCAGCCACCGATTCGGTTTTCGTGGATTGCTGTCCTTCAGGAAAAATACGCTTGTTTCCACCGGTTGCTGTTCGGCGGCCTTACATAAGCTGCATTCCCTCGCCTCTAAACTCTCCGGCTTGGTGATGTCGCAAGCGCACTGGCGCACGTCCGCGCTCAGCATCGCCAGAAACGTAAAAAAGATTACAAGGAGCCGCACTGCCCCAATTATAAAGGAGCCCACGTTCCAAACGCGATGCTGGCACCGGATCGTATTCTGCCAATAAATTTGCGTTTATTGTCACCGATCCCCAACGCTCAGAGGAGCCAAATATGAAAAAACTAGCTTTACTTACACTCCTGGCGCTGCCGGTATCGATGTCCTCGCCAGGATGTAGTCACTCCACGTTAGAGCGCAGAATATTTTTCTTATCGCTGGATTTGCGGAATACCAGCCGCGGTTCCACCAATAAGGTACTCGGGCGCGGGGGAGTTTTGGATTTCACTAAATTGAGGGCGAGATTAGCCGCGTGTTCGCCAATCAGTTCGCTGTTCTGATCGATGCTCGTTAACGGAACGCGCAGAAAATTCGCGTAATGCACATTGCCCGACCCTACAATTGCGATATCTTCCGGAATACGATAACCAGCCTCGATGATCGCCTTCATCGCTCCCATGGCGGTAGGATCGTTATAGCAGAATACGCCGTCCGGACGCGGATTCAAGCGCAGTAAGTCCTGCATCGCCTGGTAGCCGGTGTTGTCACCGGCATCGTCGCCATGCATCCGGCAGATCACATATTCCGGTCGTATCTCCAAACCGTGGCGCGCCATGGCCTGCCGGTAGCCTTCCAGCCTGTCTACCGGCGGACTCGTATTCCGCCCGCCGATGTGGGCGATCAAACGGCAGCCATTCTCGATCAAATGCTCCGTCGCCATCGATCCGGCAAGCACATCGTCGGTGCCCACGAAGTTCGCCGCAAGACCCAGGAACCGGCGGTCGAGCAGTACATATGGCGTGTTCTGCTCTTCGATCCGGCGGAAGCTTTCCACGGTCCACTGGGCCGAAGCGACAATCACAACGTCCAGCCGCCGCGCCAGCATCTGCTCGATCTCCTGCTGCTCGAGCTCGGGATCTTCTTCCGAGGATGACATTACTAATCCATACCCCTGGGTACGCAGAACTTTGGACAGTCCCTTGGCGATTTGAGCAAAGAATGCGTGAAGCAGATCTGGAACCACCAGCCCGACCATATGGGTGCGCCCGGTTACCAGCGCGCGGGCCGCCAGATTCGGCCGGTAGTTCAATTCTTTCATCCGCTTGAGTACACGCGCCCGCGTCTCCGGACTGATGTCATCATGATTTCGGAGGACCTTTGACACCGTCACGACGGAAACCCCGAGTTCCCGCGCAATGTCCTTCATCCGAGCACTCATTAGCGTCATTATGCACTATCGGACACTAACTCGTGTGGCACGTTGCGGGCATGATAGTCTCACATCTGATTGGAGAGAAACGGATTGCGAGTAGGTCTGTTCACACGCGAATACCCGCCTCATGTTTATGGCGGCGCCGGCGTTCATGTTGAATATTTGAGCCGGGAACTTGCCAGGAATATCGAAGTCGAAGTGCATTGCTGGGGCGAGCAGAACGTTGATTATGGGAATCTTCGCGTCCGCGGCGCGTTGCCCTGGAGCGAAATCACCGACGGCACCACGAAAAAATTCAAAGGCGCGCTCGAAGCGTTCTCTGTGAATCTGAGCCAGGTGAAAGCTCTGGCGGGCATCGACGTAGTCCACACCCACACCTGGTATGTTTCGATGGCCGGATTCCTCGCCAAAAAGCTGTACGGCACGCCATTCGTGATCACCACGCATAGCCTCGAACCTCTGCGCGCGTGGAAGTCCGAACAGCTTGGCAGCGGTTACGCCATGAGCTCCTGGATGGAGCGCACCGCCATCATGGATGCCGACGCTGTCATCGCCGTGTCCAACGGCACTAAAGAAGATGTGCTGCGCTTTTATGCAATCCCCGAAGAGCGCGTTCACGTCATCTACAACGGTATCGATCTCGATGAATATCAGAAGACGGACGACACTACCGCTCTTATTGAATACGGCGTCGATCCCGCCAAGCCGTTCGTCTTATTCGTCGGCCGCATTACCCGGCAGAAAGGCGTCACAAACCTGGTCGACGCCACTCGCTACATGCCGCCCGATACGCAGGTAGTGCTCTGCGCCGGCGCTCCGGACACTCCCGAGATTGCGGCTGAAATGCGGCGCAAAGTAGACGATGCCCGAAAGTTCAATCCGCGCATTGTCTGGATTGAAAAGATGATCGGCAAACGCGAAGTGATCCAGCTCTACAGCCACGCGCGCGTGTTCTGCTGCCCTTCCGTTTATGAGCCGTTCGGTATCATCAACCTCGAAGCGATGGCATGCCAAACGGCCGTTGTCGGCAGTGCCACAGGCGGAATCAAAGAGGTGGTGGTGGACGGCGAAACCGGTTACCTTGTCCCGTTCGAACAAGACTCCATAACGTCATTTCCGACGCAGCCTGATCGGTTTGCGCGCGACCTCGCGGCCAAAGTGACTGAGCTATTGAACGATCCCGAAAAATGCCGTCGCTTCGGCGAAGCCGGCCGCAAGCGCGTGGAAGAGAAGTTCAGTTGGCGCGCCATCGCGCAGCAGACCATCGACCTATACCGCAAAGTGATCGAGCGAACCGCATGAATACTCCCCAAGAGGAAGGCCGGCAGCGCGTCGTCATCGAGGCTATCTCGCCCGAGGTGGACGGCGGCCGCTTCCCGGCCAAGCGCACCGTCGGCGACCGCGTGCGTGTCGAAGCCGACATCTTCGTCGATGGTCATGACTCCATAAGTGCCGCGGTTCTCTACCGGCCCGAGCATACCGAAGGCTGGAGCCGCGCGCCCATGCGGCCGCTCGGAAACGATCGCTGGTCCGGGGAATTCGCTGTCAACGAAGTGGGGCGCTACCGCTACACCATCGAAGGCTGGGTCGATCACTACGAAACCTGGCGCAAGGATCTTCTGAAGCGCATCGCGGCCAACGGCGATACGCCAGTGGATTATCGCATCGGCGCTCAACTCATAGAGGACGCAGCGCTGCGAGCGGTGGAACCGGACGCCGCCTGGCTTCGCGCGCAAGCCGAACTGCTGAAATCCGAAGCCCCCTTGCCGCTGAAGCGCGAAGCCGCAACCAGCAACGCGCTGAACGACGCGATGATCAAATATCCCGTCCGGCCATTCCCGACTCTCGCCGACCGGGAACTGGCGCTGGTCGTCGATCCTCCGCGTGCCCGCTTCAGTGCCTGGTACGAATTTTTCCCACGGTCTGCTTCCGGCGCACCCGGGCAGCACGGAACTCTCCTCGGTTGCGAATCGCGCCTGGAGTACGCAGCCTCAATGGGCTTCGACGTTGTCTATTTCCCGCCGATCCACCCCATCGGAATGAATTTCCGCAAAGGCCCTAATAATGTGCCCGTCGCCGAACCGGGAGACATGGGCAGCCCGTGGGCCATCGGCTCTGCAGAGGGCGGCTTCAAGTCCATCCATCCTGAGCTCGGCACGATTGAGGACTTCCGCCGCCTGTTCGCGCGCGCCTCGGAACTCGGTGTTCAGATCGCGCTTGATATTGCTTTTCAGGCGTCGCCCGACCACCCGTATGTGAAAGAGCACGAAGACTGGTTTCGCAAACGTCCCGACGGCACCATTCAGTATGCCGAGAATCCGCCGAAGAAATATCAGGATATTTACCCGTTCGATTTCGAAACGCCGCAATGGTTCGAGCTGTGGCAGGAGTTGAAGAGCGTCTTCCGGTATTGGGTCGAGCAGGGCGTCCGCATTTTCCGTGTAGACAATCCGCACACCAAGACCTTTCCGTTTTGGGAGTGGGTGATCACCGAGCTGAAGAGCGAATTTCCGTCCGTGCTGTTTCTATCGGAAGCCTTCACGCGTCCGAAAGTAATGTACCGGCTGGCCAAGGTCGGCTTCAGCCAGTCGTACACTTACTTCCCATGGCGAACGGCCAAACATGAGATCACATCGTACATGACGGAGCTAACCCAGACCGGCGTGCGTGAATTTTTCCGCCCCAACCACTGGCCCAACACGCCTGACATTCTGCCGGAGTTCCTGCAGACCGGCATGCGTTCGTCGTTCATGATTCGCTATCTGCTTGCCGCGACCCTGGGCGCGAACTACGGCATCTACGGCCCGGCCTTCGAGCTGCTGGAATCGCGTCCGGTACGCCCCGGCAGCGAAGAATATCTGGACTCCGAAAAATACCAGCTTCGCCAGTGGGATGTCGACCGGCACGATAGTCTGCGCGCTCTGCTAACGCAGGTGAACCGCATCCGCCGCGAGAATCCCGCGTTGCAGCAGGATTGGACGCTGCAGTTTCACTACACCGACAACGACCAACTCATTTGTTACAGCAAACAATCGGCCGACGAAGAGAATCTGATCGTGGTGGTCGTGAATCTTGACCCGTACCACACGCACGCCGGCTTCATCACCTTGCCTCTCGAACAGCTAAAGGTCGACAGCAACCGACCGTATCAAGTTCACGATCTGCTGACCGATGCCAAGTACTTCTGGCACGGCTCACGAAATTACGTGGAGCTGCACCCCTCGCGCATCCCCGCCCACATCTTCTGCCTGCGACGCGGCGTGCATACGGAAGTCGACTTCGACTATTTCCTGTA
>JBBROU010000104.1:0-18655 GCA_038229055.1 Bryobacterales bacterium
AGGAGGGGAGTGAAAGTCAATTTCTTGATAACTTTTGGCGTTCTTTTGGCGACGGATCGGGCACGAGACTGGGGCAGGTGCGCCGGTGCAGTGCGCTCCATTGCTGTCGCGGCTCAGAAAAAGCGGTTGAGCGGTGAGGGCGGGGGAAGATGTTGTGTGGTGGGCGCGCAGGGGCTCGAACCCCGGACCTCCTGCGTGTGAAGCAGGCGCTCTAACCAACTGAGCTACGCGCCCGAACGCGGGGCTTGCTTGATTCTACTACAGCTCTAGTTGTTTAAAATCGGAACCGCGGGGTTCCCCAGCACCGTCCGCATCAGCTGGGCCAGCTTCACCGATGTGTAGGGCTTCTGCAGAAATCCGGCGACGCCGCTTGCCCCGAAATGGCGCAATACTTCCGATTCACGATATCCACTTGAAACGATAATCGGCACATCCCGATTGATGGTACGGAGAAAGCGGAACGTCTCTTCGCCGCTAATTTCCGGCATGATCATATCGAGGATCACGGCGGCAAGCTGTGGCGCCATCTTCTTGTAAATTTCGATCGCCACCCGGCCGTTTTCAGCCAGGACAACGCTGTATCCGTGGCGTTCGAGAGCTGCCTTCGCCGTGGTGCGCACAACTTCCTCATCGTCGACTACCAGCACCGAGCCTTTGCCCGTGAGATCGCTGGGCGACATTTCCACGTGGGCGCGGCGCTTCGATAACGGAAATAGTATCTGGAGCGCGCTCCCGTTTCCAGGGCTGCTCGCGACTTGGATCAACCCCTTATGGCTGCTCACGATGCCCAATGCCGCTGCCAAACCCAAACCGCGGCCCATGAATTTGGTCGTGAAGAATGGATCGAACATCTGCGAGAGCGTCGCCTCGTCCATCCCGCATCCGTTGTCTTTCACTTCCAGATACACGTACGAGCCGTCCGCCACTTCGCCGGAACGAAACTGAGCCGCATCACGCTTACGCACTTCGCGGAGGCCCGTCGAAACCGTCACGATGCCGGGCTGGTTTGCGCTGATCGCCTCCGCGGCATTCATAACCAGATTCATTACGAGCTGCTGCAACTGAGCTGCGTCCGCATCCACCGGAGGAAGATCCGGCTTCAGATCCAGATTGAGCTGCACTTGTGAAGGCACCGAGGCTCGCATCAGATCGCAGATCCCGGAAACCAATGTCGACACAAATACGCGCTCCACGGCGTATTTGCCTTTTCCCGCAAACGCTAAAATCTGCGACGTCAGTTGTGCCGCGCGCTCGCTGGCTTGCACCACCTCTTCGAGCCGCGCGCGGTTCGGGCTTGAAGGCGGCAACTCCTCCAGCACCCAGCTCGCGTTGCCCAAAATTCCGGTGAGCAGATTATTGAAAACGTGCGCGATTCCGCCGGCCAAAATCCCGAGCCGCTCCAGATTCTGGATTTGACGCAACTGCTCATCGCTGCGCCGGCGTGCAATCACCGCCCGAATCCGCGCCTGCAACAGCACCGGGTCGATGGGCCGCGAAAGATAGTCTTCCGCTCCCATTTCAATGGAACGAATCACGCCAGCCATGTCGTCCAGCGCCGAAATCACGATCACCGGAGTGTCGCGCAGCCGCGCGTCGCCCTTGATGGCCGCAAGCACCTGAAAGCCGTCGAACTCGGGCATTACGATATCCAGCAGCACCAGATCGAATTTCGATTCACCGATCAATCGCAGTGCTTCCCGCCCGTTATCCGTCGTGACAACTTCGTAAAAATCGCGCTCGACGCGCCGGCGCAACACATCGCGATTCATCTCATCGTCGTCGACGATCAGCAGGCGCCCGCGACGCTGCTCGGCGCTCCGAGAAAGCACGCGCGAGGGAGTAGTTGGAGCCGGCGGCTCGAGCTCATGGCCCGCCGCAACAGCCACCAGATTGTTAGCGGCGCTGCGGATTCGTTCGATATCGGCGGCGAGGTTGGCATCCTGCTGCGGGGCGATAGCCTCGAGCGCAGCGAACGTGGTCTGCAACGATGTCTGAATCTCGGTCGCAAACGCGCCGCGCTGCAGCCTGCCGGCGGAATCCGCGAGGCGGATCTGAATGGCTTTCAGTAACTGCTTGGCTTCTTCGCGAATGGTGCGCAAGGGCGTGAGCAGTTCGGCGTTGCCCGGCTCGGCCGCATCCTCCATCAGCATCTCGGAATATCCGATGATCTGGTTGAGCGGCGTCCTCAGGTCGTGCCTGAGCTTGGCTTTATCGTCGATATCGAAGTTCGAGTCTGGTGTCATCCGGTAAACTAGACGCTGCTGTCGCTTGCTAGCGCGGCTGGCGGCATATTCAGTGTCTCGCGATGTCGAATACGGGTTACCACCAGTCTCGAAACTTCATCGAGCAGCTCGTTCTTTTTATATTTTCCCTTTTGCAAAACCTTACTGACCTGCCCGTTGAGCTGCGCGCGTTCCTGGGGCGTCAGGTCCTTCGCCGTTACCACCACAATCGGGATCAACTTCCACCGGCTGTTTTTTTGGACCCGGTGCACGAATTCGAAGCCGTCCATCTCGGGCATCATCAGATCCAGCACGATCACGCCGGGCATGTGGCTCTCGAGCTGTTTCAAGGCCACCTTTCCGTTCTCCGCTTCCTGAACTTTCCAGCCATCGGACTCGAGACCGCGCCGCATAATGTCGCGCGAGACCGCATCATCCTCCACGATGAGCGCGTCATTGGCTGAGTTCGTCCGCCTGTAACGCTGCAGCACAGTGAGCAGGCGTTCCCGGTCGATCGGCTTGCTCAGATAATCCGCGGCACCCAATGCATAACCCAGATTTTTGTTATCCACGATGGTGAGCATCACCACGGGGATATCGGCCAAGTCGGAATCGGTTTGCAGGGCGGAGAGGACCGACCAGCCATCCATTCCAGGCATCATGACGTCGAGCGTTATGGCATCGGGATGAATTTTGCGAGCCATGCGGAGGCCTTCCTCGCCGCTGCGCGCGCCCTCAATGCGGAAGCCGTGTTTCACGAGCGACCTCTTCAGCAGATCGTGAACGCTCGGATCGTCGTCTATCACCAGCACCACGCCCTGGGGTTCCACGCCCTCTACTTTAACTTCGTGCTCGCGCGCCGAATCGGCCGGCTCCGATTCGCCGCCTACAGTCGCGGGCACACGCATCGTGAAAGTGGACCCCTTGCCGGGCTGGCTCTCGACCAAAATATCGCCGCCCATCATCTGGCAAAATCTCCGGCTGATCGCGAGTCCTAACCCAGTGCCGCCAAACTTACGAGTCGTGGAAAGGTCGGCCTGCATGAACGGCGCAAACAGCCGTTCGGACTGCTCCCGAGAGAGGCCCACGCCGGTGTCTTGCACCGCGAACACAACCCAGTCGCCAGCCCCCTCGGCCTGCTCGCGCCTGACCGTCAGAGTGACGGTTCCGTTCGACGTGAACTTGCACGCGTTGTTGAGCAAGTTCAAAAGGCTCTGCCGCACCTTCGTGATGTCGGCCCGCATGCTGCCGATCTCCGGATCGCATTCGAGCTTGAGCTGGTTTGAGTTGGTTTCCGCCGAGGGCTGAATGATCCCGATCACCTCCGAGGCAAGTGCCGAAACGCTGAACGTCTCCAGATACAAATCCATCTTGCCGGCTTCGATCTTTGAAAGATCCAGCACGGCGTTAATCAGGTCCAGCAGATGCTTTCCGGCTACGCGGATCTTCTGCAGATCCGGCAGCAGGTCGGTGCTCCCCGACGCCTCCGCGTCTTCATGCAGCATCTCGCTGTATCCAATGATCGCGTTCAGCGGCGTGCGCAGCTCATGGCTCATATTGGCGAGGAAGGTGCTTTTCGCCTGATTCGAACTGATGGCCCGCTCTTTCTCTTGTTTCAGGCGGAAATTGGCCATCATCACCAGAACGAAAAGAGTGATGCTCGCCAGGCCGGTGACTATCCCCGCGTTACGCGCCTTCGACTCCGCCTCGCGCGATCGCATTTCCAGAATGGACGAATCGTCAGATTCGATCAGGTTCGCCACGGACCGGATCTGGTCCATGAGCTTTCGTCCCCTATCCGTTTCCACAATGGCGAGGGATTCGTTGAAGCCCACGTGCTGCCGGACTTCGACGCTGTGCACCATCTCCTCGATCTTGGATTTAGCCAGACCTTCCATCGCCCGCACACGAACCGACTGTACTGCGTCATCGCTGTTTAAACCGTTCAGAACTTCGAAGGATGGGCTGATCTGCCCCAGAGCCGATGAGTAAGGCTCCAGATATTCGGATTTACCGGTAAGCAGGAAGCCGCGCTGACCGGTCTCGATATCCTTTAACAGTGAGAGCAGATGCTGCGTTTCTTCGAGCGACCGGTGTGTGTGTGCCACCGCGCGGTTGGCTTTGCGCACGTCCGCCCAATTCGCGAATGCGAAGCCTAGAAGGAGAAGCAGCGCCAACGCCGAAAGGAGGAACCACGTGGTACCGCCTCGGCTGCGCCCCGCGGGTTTCATGGTAAACAAGAAGACGGTCCATTCAAAGAATAACAAACGGATACGCCGGGGAACATCGTGGCCACGATATTGCTAATCGAAGATAATGACATGAACCGCGATATGCTGTCGCGGAGGTTGCAGCGGCGGGGATTCGAAATGTTGCTGGCTTTGGACGGAGAACAAGGCGTCGCCATGGCGGTCAGCGGCCATCCGGATCTAATTCTTATGGATATGAGTCTTCCGGTACTCGACGGCTGGAGCGCAACCCGGAAATTGCGTGAGATTCCGGAAACCCAGGCTATTCCCATCATCGCGCTGACCGCGCATGCACTCACCACGGACCGCGAGGCAGCGCTTGCCGCGGGTTGCGACGATTACGATACCAAACCGATCGAGCTGCCCCGCCTGCTGGCCAAAATCGATGCGTTGCTCGCTACGGGGCGCACAAGCACACCCGCCCCATGACTGCCGACGCGGCGAAGCAGACGGCTTCCGGCCACATCCTTGTGGTCGACGATAACGAAGCAAACGTCGATATGCTGAGCCGGCGTCTCCGGCGCGAAGGATACGTGGTCACCACGGCCCTGGGTGGCGTCGCCGCGCTTCAACGCGTGGCTGAAGAGGCTTTCGATCTGGTCTTGCTCGATATCATGATGCCCGATCTGGACGGCTTCCAGGTCTTGTCCTCCATGAAGTCGAAAGCTGAGCTGCGCGACCTTCCCGTCATCGTGATTTCGGCATTGGATGAGATGGAAAGCGTAGTGCGCGCCATCGAATTGGGCGCCGAAGATTTTCTTCCGAAGCCGTTCGACGCCGTGCTTCTGCGGGCGCGAATTGGCGCGAATATCGAGAAAAAACGTCTGCGCGATCAAGAAAAAAATCGTACCATCGAGCTCGAAAACGCGCTCGCCGAGGTCCAGGAGCAGCGTCGCATCTCCGAATCGCTGCTGCTGAACATCCTCCCCCGGCAGGTTGCCAGAGAACTACGCGAAAGCGGATCGGTGAAGCCGCGCAGGTTTGACGACGTCACCATACTCTTCACCGATTTTGTGCGCTTCGCCTCATTTTCGGAAAAGCTGACCGCCGAGGCCCTAGTCGCCGTGCTCGATCGCTGCTTCACGGCATTCGATCAGATCGTCTCCCGCTATAAGCTGGAGAAACTGAAGACCATTGGCGACAGCTATATGATCGTCGGCGGCCTTCCGGCACCATCGAATTCGCACGCCGTCGATGCCGTGCTGGCCGCCTTCGAAATGATCGCCGCTTTGGAGCGAATGGAGATGCCCGCCGACCTGAGGCTCACTATGCGTGTCGGGCTTCATACCGGGCCGGTGGTCGCCGGAGTGGTGGGCGTCGATAAGTTTGCCTTCGATGTTTGGGGCGATTCGGTAAACTACAGCTCGCGCGTGCAATCGGCCGGTGCGCCTAATCGGATCAACTTATCGGAAGAGACCTTTAGGCGCGTTGAAAATTTCTTCGACTGCGAAGCGCGGGGCCTGGTTACCACCAAGGACAATCGCGAATGTGAGATGTATTTTGTGAACGGACCAAGATTCGGCGGTGCCACTTTCGCGGCCAAGTACCGCGAAGCCTTCGGATCCGAGATGCCCTCCGAACCAGCGCCGGTTGACCCTCAGACGTATGGGATGCGCGTCACATAACTGGCGAATGTAGTTTGCTGAATTCCGCTCTCCGCAGTGTACCAATCGCGAAATACGGCCACCGCTTCTTTCACGATGGCCATGAATGGAACCGCAAAAATGAGGCCGACCAACCCGAACATCCGGCCCGCCGCGATCAATCCAAACAGCAGCAAGAGTGTATGCAGCTCAACCGCGTTCTTCATCACCGTGGTTTGCAGAACGAAGTCGTCCATTAACCGCGTGAATCCGTAGATCAACAAGATTTTCAATACCGAAGCCGGATCGTGCGACTGCACGTATGCCAACGCCAGCGCCACTCCGGCGACCGATATCGGCCCAACATAGGGAATCACGTTAAGCAAAACGGCCAGCACCGCGATCTCAATTGCGTAATTAATTCCGAACGCGCTTAGCCCGGCCCACCAGATCAATCCCACAGTGAGCGCGACGATGATCAGGCCCCGGATATAAGCGCCGAGCACTTCGTCGATTTCGAAGATGAGACTTACGATTTTTTCCAGATGCCGCGCGGGACAGATCTGCACCAGATTCTGAATGCGCCGCGGCGCTTCCAGTAGAGCGAAATAGACAATAAAGGGCAGCAGCACCAGTTCCATTAGCTTGGGTGCGAATGCAAGCAGCGTCTCGGGCACGTTGTGCACCGACGAAGTAATCCAATTGTCGGCTGCACGGATTCCATTTGCCGCGACGTCGCCGCCGATGGGCAGCCGGCTGATGGCGTCGCGTTCCAGACCTTTTGGAATTTGCGCGAGCGTTGAGAAAAACGTCTGGATCTTGTCGCGTTGCGTAAGCAGGATGTCAGCCAATCTTGGGATGAGAAGCGCCGCGACCAGGGCTAACGTGCCGAGCGAGGATATGGCGAACGCGGCGATTACACGATCGCGACGAAATCCGCGTGCTTCGAGGCGCAGCACCAGCGGGTTGACCAGATAGGCGATCACCGCGCCGATGAGGAACAGGACAACGACATCGCTCAACCACGAGAACAAGTAGTAGATTACGAACAGCGCTCCGAATGCCAGCAGGACGATAGCCGTCGGTGAATCCCAAAGGCGGCGCATATCGTTTACGAGGCCGTGGTACTGATGGTGTAACTTACCCCGACCACGCCGGAACTTTCCGCCAGACGGTCCGATGTGAGACGCAGCCGCGCCGAGAGGAGTTCAGCGAGCCGGCGCAGTACCGGCACCCCCGCTCGCGCGTGCGCCAGCAGCAGGCTGTCCAGTTTGGTCTTGTACAGTAGATACACGGTCGTCTCGCTCCGGGCAACGGCTGCGGCCGACCGCGGCGTTTCTTCCAGCAGCGCCATCTCTCCGAAAAAGTCGCCTGGTCCGCAGAGCGCCAAGACTTGCGGAGAATCCGCTTTCCCCCGCTTGATGATTTCCACGGCGCCGGTCTCCACAATAAACAGCGCGCGGCCAATCTCCCCCTCTTCGAACAAAACTTCCGACGGTTTGTAAGTTCGTTGAAACAACGACTGGGCCAGCAAACCCATATCGTGCGGAATGAGGTCCTGGAAGAGTGTGACGTTTCTCAGAAAATCGATGCGGCGTTTGAAATCGCGGTCCTGAAAGAGCCGCGATAACCATGACGGCCGCGCGACGGGAACTTCGGCATTCACGGGCGCATGTGCAGATGTAGTAATGGTGGCCACTATAGCGCCTTTATTATGCACGTTTTCAGCCAAATGTATGCGGCGCCCGCGGAGCAACGTGTCGCGGCAACATACTCTGTAAGTTATGGTTTACGCCGAGCGGTTATTGGAGCGCCAGGAAGCCTTGCGCGTTTTGGAAACAAAACACCGGTCGTTAGGAAATCTTCGCTTAGTTGTTTTCGCGGCCGGAGCTATCGTGGCGTGGCTGTTGCCTTGGTGGGCCCTCGCGATACCGGTCGCCGCCTTCATTGCACTCATCGCATGGCATCAGCGGGTGCTCGAATCCCGTCGGATCGCCGAACGTGCGGTCGACTTCTACCAACGCGGCATCGACCGCGTGGAGGAGCGATGGGCCGGCCGTGGCGAGACCGGAGAGCGCTTCCTCGATCCCCATCACCCTTATGCCGCCGATCTCGATCTGTTCGGCAAGGGGTCGCTCTTCGAATTGATCAGCACGGCACGAACGCGCGCGGGTGAAGCGACTCTTGCCGGTTGGTTTCTGAACTCGGCCGCGCTTCCAGAAATCCGGTCGCGGCAGGAAGCCGTGGCGGAGCTGCGTAATCGCGTCGATCTTCGCGAGGCTCTGTCGCTGCTGGGGGAGAATTTCCGTTCCGGAGTGCATCCCGAGGAGTTGGCATCCTGGGCCGTGCAGCCCGGCGTGCGTTTTTCGGCTGTGACGCGAGTGCTCGCGTTTGTACTGGCTACTATCGCTTTGGTGTTGTTATACGCGTTTTTCGGAATTGCCCAGGCACAGCCCTTCATCCGGTCGGCCATAGTGGCACTGGGGCTGATCGAAGCCGCGTGGGTATTCCGCTTCCGCCGCATCGTGCGTCAATCGCTCGAAGCCGTCGAACACCCCGGTCACGATCTCGCGCTTCTCTCGCAAGTGCTTCACCGCTTAGAAGCCGAGCAGTTCGCCTCGCCACGGTTGAAAGAATTGCGCGCGGCCCTCGATGTCGCCGGCCAGCCCGCATCGCAGCGCATCGCGCGTCTGAATCGCATCGTGGAGTTGGTGGATTCGCGCGACAACTTCTTCGTCCGTCTCTTTGGACCGCTGCTGCTGTGGTCCACGCAACTGACGTTTGCGGTAGAGAACTGGCGCCGTATCTCCGGGGCATCAGTGCCGCGGTGGCTCCGCGCCGTCGGCGAGATCGAGGCGTTGTCATCGCTCGCCGGATATGCCTACGAACACCCGCGCGATGTGTTCGCGGAGTTCACCGGCAGCGGGCCTGAATTTCGGGGCGAGGCGCTGGCGCACCCTTTACTTCCGGAATCCCGGTCTGTGCGTAATGATGTGGCTCTCACACCGGAGTTGCGTCTGCTGGTCGTTAGCGGATCGAATATGTCGGGTAAGAGCACGCTGCTGCGCACCGTCGGCGTGAATGCGGTACTGGCGATGGCGGGAGCGCCGGTGCGTGCAAGCTCTCTGAGAATTTCGCCACTCACGCTTGGCGCTTCGATGCGAATCACCGACTCGCTGCAGGAAGGCAGCTCGCGTTTTTATGCCGAGATCACCCGTTTGCGAAGCATCGTCGATCTCGCCGGTGGCGCGAACGCGCTGTTATTTCTGCTCGACGAATTACTGGCCGGGACCAATTCCCACGATCGGCGTATCGGCGCTGAAGCGGTGGTGCGCGGTTTGGTCAACCGCGGGGCTATCGGCCTGGTGACCACCCATGACCTCGCCCTCGCGCACATCGCCGAATCGCTTGCGCCGCGGGCCGAGAATGTTCACTTCGAGGATACGCTGGAGGACGGCAAAATGCGTTTCGACTACCGCATGCGTCCCGGAGTTGTTCAGAAGAGCAATGCGCTGGAACTGATGCGCGCGGTCGGTCTGGACGTTTAGAACATTTGCCGCAGCCTTTTATTCTGTAGTCCTATGATTGCGGTCATTGGGGCCGGTGTTTTTGGTGCGTGGACCGCATACTACCTTCGAAAAGCCGGCCATTCCGTCACGCTGCAAGCGTCTGTATCCGCAGATCCAAGTAGATGCCCAAACTGTCGCGAATCTGGAACCCGAGAGCGGAGCGCTGATGGCGCGGCAAGCGGTGCAGGCGGTCGTGCGACAGTTTATTCGCGAAGGTGGCGTCTACCGCCAGGCGGCGGTGCGGCCTCCGGATCCAAACGACAAAATGCAGAAACTCGTAACTTCCGAAGGCGAGGCGATCGCGGCCGATAGCTACGTCTTCGCCTGCGGACCGTGGCTCGGTAAGATGTTCGCGGATGTGCTCGGCAATCTAATCTTCCCTACGCGGCAGGGAGTGTTCTTCTTCGGTCCGCCTCCTGGAGATCTACGCTTCGCGTCGCCGCTTATGCCGGTCTGGATTGACTTCAGTGACGATCGAGGGATGTATTACGGTTTTCCCGACATTGAAAATCGCGGCTTCAAAGTGGCGTTCGATCTTCATGGACCCACGATCGACCCAGATACGGACAACCGAATTGCGTCGCCGGAGAAGATCGCCGCCGTCCTAACGTACGTAAAGGACCGGTTCCCGGCAATTGCCGGCGCCCCGATTGTGGATTCGAGGGTCTGCCCATATGAGAACACCTCGAACGGCGACTTCGTGATCGACGGGCACGCGCACCTCGAGAACGTGTGGCTTGTCGGCGGCGGCTCCGGGCACGGATTCAAGCACGGCCCCGCCGTTGGGGAGTACGCCGCCGCACGCGTCACGGGCGGCGCATCACCTGCCGTGGAGCCGCGGTTCTAGCTGGCTTCGAAAGGAACACATCCAAGCCGCACCGTTTACTAGAAACCGCGGACAGCGTCCGTATAATGGCTGCTAGTGGCTCACCAAATCACACTGATTCCCGGAGATGGCATTGGACCTGAAGTCGCGGACGCCACCGCGCGCGTTGTCGAAGCCACCGGCGTTTCGATCGAATGGGAGCGCGTCGATGCCGGAGTCAAAGCCGAGCGCGAAACTGGGCAGTTCCTTCCGGATGCCGTCTTCACCTCGCTGAACCGCACGCGCGTTGGGTTGAAAGGGCCGATCGCGACTCCAATCGCGTCGGGTCACGCCAGCGTAAATGTGGCGCTACGAAAGAAACTCGATCTTTACGTGAACTTCCGTCCGATCAAAATGCTGCCGGGATTGAAGACGCGGTTCCAGGATCTGCCGATCGATCTCGTAATCTTTCGCGAGAACACTGAAGACCTTTATTCCGGCATCGAGCACGAAGTAGTCACTGACGTTGTTGAGAGTTTAAAAGTGATCACCAAGACTGCATCCATGCGCATCGCCTTGGCTGCTTTCGAATATGCGGCGCACGAGAACCGGCAGAAAGTCACGGCCATTCACAAGGCCAACATCATGAAGATGAGCGATGGCCTGTTTCTACGCTGCTGCCGCGAAGTGGCCGCTCAGTTTCCGCAGATTCAATACGCTGAAATGATTGTCGACAATGCGTGCATGCAATTGGTGATGCGGCCGGAGACATTCGACGTTCTGGTGCTTCCCAACTTATACGGCGATATCGTTTCGGATCTCACCGCGGGGCTGGTTGGCGGTTTAGGTATTGTTCCCGGCGCCAATTTGGGCCAGTATCATGCGGTGTTCGAAGCGGTTCACGGGAGCGCACCGGACATTGCGGGGAAGGGAATTGCAAACCCCACGGCGCTGATTCAATCCGCCGTTCTGATGCTTGCCCATCTCGGGGAGCGCGATGCCGCGACGAAGCTTCAAAGGGCGTTAGAAGCTGTTTATTCCGAAGGGAAAAATCTTACCGGCGATGTCGGCGGTACCGCCAGTACCGAGCAGTTCACAACCGCGTTAATTGCGAAAATGTGAGAATTGTGACTGAGGCGCAAAAATAATATGCGGGACATTCTTCAGAGCCCATTCGTTCAGGTCAAGGTGCCCATAGTCATCACGATTCTTGTAGGCATGTGGCACGATAACAAGCGCTTTGATGAACTAATTAGGCGCTTCGACGACCTCATCCGCAGTTTGCTGCCGAATCGCCGTATGACTTCCGCGGCGAACGCAACGTTCCGTGATCTCCGCGAATAGTCGTTCGACCAGATTGATCCAACTTCCGCTGGTAGGCGTGAAGTGGACATGTTAGCGAGGGTGGGGGACTAGCCAGTTCTGAACCTTTGCGACTTTGTGGGTTCCGGCAGGCTGTCTTCGATTTGATGGAGAAACCGCAAAAACTCCTGATGCCGATGGTGCCGGTAGCAGGTGCTGATCGTTACTCCTGAGGCGACATCCATGGCGGCGAACAAAGAAGTGACGCCATGCCGCTGATAATCATGCGACTGCCGGGCCGGTACCCCTGGCTCTTCTCATCGACGCACAACACAATCGCCCGGTCCGGCGGGTTCAAGTAGAGACCGACCATATCGCGCACCTTTTCGACAAACTTTGGATCTTTCGAGAACTTAAAGTTCTCCACACGATGAGGCTGCAAGCCAAATGCATGCCAGATCCGACCGAGGGCATTCTGGGTCATTCCCATCTCTTGCGACGAGGGCCGATGCAGGTGGATCTTGAAGCCGAGCACGCCGACGTAATACTCGAAGATAACTAATTACGGAGTCCGCAATTAGTTTTGAACGGCGATCACGAGCGTCTGCAGGCCGCTCACGCCATTCAGCGTAAAGGCGATTGGAACCTTGTCACTGGCAGAGACCTGGGGCACCACTACGTTGATCTGATAAAGACCTACGTAGCCCGGCGCCAGCCCTGCGTAAGTTATCTGTGCCGGAACGTTACCTAAGGTAACCTGCAGTGCGTTTTGCAGCGCGTTGGTTTGTTGAACGATTTGGCCTGCCGGAATATCCGGCGTCACCGGGCCGAAGCCGATTCCGTAAAGCGTGATGTTGTCGCCCGGCCTCGCGCGGGCCGTCAACGCGCCAGGCACGCTGATGGGATAGACGAATCGCAGGGTGTTTGAAAAGACTGCGGCAATGTTTTGTGCGCCGTTGAGGCTAAATGATGGCGGGGCGAGCAAACCAGGCTCGACTGGATTGACGGTGATTGCGTAATCGACACTGCTTCCACCGGCCGTGGTTACAACGAGCGACTGCGATCCGGTAGGCACTCCTGAGGGAATTTGCACGTTCACTTGTCCCGGGCTCACGAAATCGACATAGGCCGGCATTCCAGCGACAGTCACGGTCGTCCCGCCAAGGGCCGACGGAGCTTGGCTGCCGTGAAAATCGCCGCCCGCCCAGGTTTGGGAACGGGTGGTGGCGAGATTGACTCCGTAAATCTCGATCCAAGTTGCGGGAGCGATCGCCGGGAACGCTCCGTAGTTGCCGGCGCTGATCACGCCGGAAGGAGTGATATGGGGCGTTGGGTCGAAGCTCCCGATGATGGGACCAGTGATGGTGGCATTAGAGGTCAGACCAACCTGTCCGACGCCGCAACCGTTTGTCGGGACCACCGTGCATTTGAAAAGGGACGCCGCAAAGAAGATACTGAAGTTGGCATAGCTGTAAAAGGAAATCGCAGGGCCATTAGTTTCCGCAAGAGTGAGGACAAAAGAGTAGTTGTTTGCCGCGGCTTGCGTGAAAAAGAAATCGCTGCCTGGCGACTGTGAAACTGCAATTAGCGGAAAGGGGCCATTGCCTGGGTACGAGACAATGAGGCTGTAGGTACCCCCCTCGCCGAGGCCGGTGAATGGGCCAGAGAGAGTGCAGGTAGTGGTGGTGCCGTCAAACGGGCACGAACCCCAAGTCATTTTGCTCTGTCCCTCACCGGCGGAGTTAGCGCCAATGCCAGTGAGTGCGAAATCTTGGGTGCTTTGCCCGAGTGTAACGATGGCCGATGCCTGTGACGAAGCGGCGGCCAGATAAAGAAGAAATGCCGGTATTGTTATGAGCCTCATGTGATGGGATCCCTGCACATAGGCTACGTGACTGCGTCTCAATGCACAACTCAACGCTCCCGGCCATACTACTTTTCTTTCGCTTCCAAAAACTCGCGCGCGATCTCGCGGATGGGGCGGTGCCTGCCGTCGAGCTGGTAGTTGAGCTTCTGCATCATCGGCGTGGTGAAGCGGCCCGAGAGTTTGGCCAGCGCCTCGCGCAAACCTTTGAATTCGATTAGCGCGGACGAGCGCACAACAACCGCGGCCTGGTATGGGGGGAAGTAGTGCCGGTCGTCGTCGAGCGCCACGACGGGGTTCACGGATAATAAGCCGTCGGTCGCATTCGCGGCCACCATGTCCACCTGCTTCTGTTCAAGAGCTTGGTAGAGCAGCCCCAGGTCCATTGTCTTCACGGAGCCTTTGACCGGAAGTCCGTAAGTTTGGATCAAGCCCGCTAAGCCGTCGGGCCGTTGCACGAATTCATAACCGACGCCCAGCTTCCAGCCGGGAGTTGCGCGCGCGGCACCACTGAGCGTCGAGATTTTGCGATCGTCCGCGTCCTGTTTGCGAATTACCATCGCGAAGGTGTTATTGAATCCCAGAGGATCGAGCCACTCTAAATTCCACTGCTTGTAACCGGCGCGCACGGTGGACAATACCGAATCCGGATTAGCCGCGATAGGCTGCTTCAGGACGGAGGTCAGCGCGGTGCCTGTGTACTCCGGATAGAGATCGATCTGTCCGTTAACGATTGCCTGATGCGCCAAAAGCGTACCCCCGAGATCGAGCTTGCGCGTGACCGGCTGGCCGAGTTCCTTTTCAAGATGCTGCGCGATGATCTCACCCAGGATGAGCTGCTCGCTGAAGTTCTTCGAGGCGACAATCACGCGGTGCGGGCGTGAGCACGCATCACATAAGACGGCGCTTAAAAGTAAAGTTAGGCCGGCGCAAATCTTCGTTCGATCCATCCAAGTCCTTCGTCGGCCAAAATAGCCATGAGCGCCGCGGGGACGGCTCCCATCAATATTTGACCAGAGTCCACCGACGCAATGCCGCGGAAGATGAAAACGCCGAGGCCGCCGGCTCCGATCGCGGCGGCTATTGTGGCGGTTCCGATAGTGGTGACGGTAGCCACGCGGACGCCGGTCAGGATGGTGCGAGCTGCCAGCGGGAGTTCGACTTGCCAGAGCACCTGCCGCGCCGTCATGCCCATAGCGACAGCGGATTCGCGCACGCCCGCGTCCACGCCGAGGATACCGACTAGCGTGTTTCGCAGAACCGGCAACAGCGCGTAAAGCACCAGCGCAATGATGGCGGTGCGCTTGCCGATACCGCCGATCAGGGGAATGGGAATCAGGAAACCGAACAGCGCCAGGCTCGGAATGGTCTGGAGAATGTTGGCGAGGCCGAGCACCCAGCGATGCCAGGCGGTCCGGCGCGTGAGCCAGATGGCCGTGGGGATCGCGATCCCGGTCGCGATCAGCATTGCGATGACGACCAACACGATGTGCTCAAGGGTGAGGTCCTGCAGCTCAAACCACATGAGCGGCTCCCAACACCTCCAGGAAGGCGCGCGCCTCCTGGCCTTGAGACTGCAGGAATTTAGCCGGCGAGCCCAGGAATTCGAGCGCCCCGGCGCGCAACAGGCCTACGCGCGTACCGAGCAGCAAGGCTTCGCGTACATCGTGCGTCACGAAGATGGCAGTGGTTTGCAGGCTTTGAAATTGGCGCTGCAACTCGAGGCGCGTTACCGGATCGAGCGCGCCGAATGGCTCATCGAGAAGCAGCAGCGCGGGGTTGGCGGCAAGAGCGCGCACGACGCCGATGCGCTGGCGCTGCCCGCCGGAAAGTTGGCGCGGAAAACGGGCGGCGAACTCGGCAGGATCTAAGCCCACTTGGGTGAGCAGTTCCGACACGCGGGCGTCGATGCGTTCCGCGGGCCAGTTCTCAAGCTTGGGGACGATGCCGACGTTCGCCGCAACGGTGAAGTGCGGAAACAATCCGGCCTCTTGGATCACGTAGCCGGTGCGGCGCTTCAAGCGCACCGAGTCCCATTCCGTGGTGGGCTTGCCTTCGACGAGCACCTGCCCACGGCTGGGGAACAGCAGTCCGTTGACTAATTTGAGCGCGGTCGTTTTGCCGGAACCGCTGCGGCCCAACAGGATCAGTTTCTCACCGGGTTGCATACTGAGCGAGAGATCGCGCAAGATTTCGCGGCCTCCCACGGAGTAAGAGACATCGGCGAATTCGACCAATGGGGCCGGGGTGTTCAATTTGCAATCATCAGGCTCTCGGCAAAAGCCCAATCGGAATCGATCCACTGCTCGTGCAAGCGGAAGCCAGTCTTAGCCGCGAGCGCATCGATCTCGCCAATACGAAACTTCTGGCTGGATTCGGTCCAGATGGTTTCGCCTTCATTCATTTCGAAAGTGCGATTCAGCGCTTCGATGTAGATGCTTTGCCGGGCTTTGGAGCGCAGGTGCATCTCGACGCAAGACGCCTTTTCATTGAACCGTGCCTCGTGGGCAAATTGCGCCAGATTGAAATCACCCCCAAGTTCGCGGTTGATTCTGCCAAGCACGTTTAGGTTGAAGGCGCCGGTGACACCGATAGGATCGTCATAGGCGAGGAGCATCTGCTCGACGGGCTTCACCAGATCGGCACCGAGCAGCAAGCCGTCACCGGGGGAAAGCTGCCCGCGAATTTCGGCCAGGAAGTTCGCGGCAGCATCGAGATAAAAGTTTCCGATCGTGCTTCCGAGAAAAAGCAGCAGGAGCTTTTCGCCACGCTTCCGGTGCGCGACGGCTTTCGCCAGACCGTCGAGGTATTCGCCGTGAAGTTCGGTGATTCGGACGTTTGGGATTCGCTCGAGCACCAGGCAGCAATTTTGTAAGGCGACCGGAGAAATATCGATTGGGAAATAAGCTATCGGTCCGTTGCGCGCCGCGGATTCGAGTATCCAGCGCGTTTTGCTGCCGCTGCCGCTGCCGAGCTCGGCCACAAAAAATGGGCGGGGGATTGCGGCGACGATCGCGTTGCTATGCGCGGCAAGCAGCCTGGAATCGGCTCGCGTCAAACCGTACTCGGGAAGAAATGTGATCGCGTCGAAGAGCGCGGAGCCGAGCGCATCGTATAGATAACTCGACGGCAATTCCTTCTGAGTTCGCGAAAGCCCCTCGCGCACGTCGTTCGCAAATCGGGAATCAACGGCTCGATCCAGGGCGGCGGCGATCATTAAGTTAACTTTGTACCACGTGAAAGGATGCGTACAGATACGGGTACTCGGGACGGAACCAATTCCGCAAAGAGCGGCGAGCGAGGCGCGCGGCGGTGCGCGGAGATGCACCCTTGATTACGTAGTGCTGGTTGTCGAAAAAATTGGCGGAGTACTCGGGATAATATGACGCCGCGGCAAAACCGGGGAACGGCGCGAACGGTGTGGAGGTCCATTCCCAACCATTTCCAACCAGCTGCGCCACGCCGAAGGCACTGTCTGCTCCGGGCGACGCGTTAACAGGCACGGGATCCCAACGGCGGAAATCCAGATTGCCTGGCGCGTTTCCGTTCTTGCTCCATGGGTGCATGCGCTCGGTTTGTTCGGGCGTTCCGAAAGCCGCACGGTGGAATTGCGCTTCGGTCGGCAGCGATCCGCCGCGCCATGCCGCGTAAGCCGCAGCCTGTTGCTGCGTGACGTACACGGGCCAATCCAGCGGCAGCGGAAACTCGGAAAACATCCCGCGCAGAAACCATCCGCCGCCGCGACTTACCCAAAAATGCGGCGCATTCTGCCCGGTGCGGACAAACTCCAGATATTCGCCGTTAGTGACCTTGTATTTTGAAATCGAAAACGCGGGCACCGCAACGCCATGGAGCTGAAATTCATTGTCCCAGCCGAACACGCCATCACTATCCTGACCCAGAATGGCAACGCCGGCAGGGATATCGACCATCGAATTCAACACCGGCTTTGGGCTTTGTGGAGCCGGCTCCAGCACGCGCGCCTTCCGCTCATACGCCAGATTGTGCCACATATAAGCAAGCGTCTCGGCGTGCATCTGACGATGCTCCACGATCATCACGATACTCTCGGATGAAACGTTTTCGAGCACCGAATCCACGGTTTCGCGGGTCCGTCGTTTGTAATCTAGAATCTCGGCAACGGAGGGCCAATCTTTAGGTTGATCGCTCCGAAGCTGACCCGGCTCGGGATCGATGCCGGCTTCGAAAAGGCGATCGAACTCGGGATGAAAACCGGGGATATCTAAACCGCGCCGGGCGATCTGGTTCCAGTCAAAAGCTTCCAGGTGCCCCAAATAGAAGATAATCCGATGTCGTAAGGGAATCGGCCGATCATAAATGGCACCGGGATTGAGCAGGCCGAAAAGCGCATCGGTATTTTCGCGCGCCTGCTGCAGTTCCTGGAAAACTTTCGCCTTTGTCTCCTCCATCAAGGTTTTCATCTCCATTCGCATCTTACCTGATGCGCGAGCGACTTTTGCGACACAAATTAACGCTTATGATTGTCCGATGGATAATGTCTGAGCCGGCTTCCCCGTACGACGCGTTCGCTTGGCTCTATGACCGGTATTGGGCGCTGCAATGATTTACTGAAGTTCGGCACTCAAAGGAATGCCCATCAATGAAAGCCATGCTCGTTCGCATCGGAGTTGATCACGCCTACGGTGCTTGGAACGCACCGGTTGATCCCACAACAAGACGATTTGTATTTGTACCGATCCCAGACGGTACGACGAAAGAATACACACCCCGCCACGTCCGTGGATATGACGAGATTATTGCTCCGCTGACGGAGTTTGCAAAAAAGTACGGTGCGCGCGACTTGTGCTGTCCGGAGGGGCTGCGGCAACCGAACATGCGCCTTGATCCCGATTTCGACCACCTTACTTATGGCGATAATGGAATGCGCCGCGGGGCGAAAATCGCGAAGCTCCGGACGGACGATTTGCTGGTGTTCTATGCGGGTCTGCGCTCGATCGTCCGCCCCTACGAACTGGTCTACGCACTGGTCGGCCTGTTCGTTATCGAAGAGGTAGTACGCGCGATCAACATACCGGCTGA
>JBBROU010000105.1:0-18335 GCA_038229055.1 Bryobacterales bacterium
CTAGCGTCGTCCGGTCGCGGACTTCAACAAACATTATTGCTCCTCGCACACCTGTACACCCACCCAAAGAGCGTCCTTCTACTCGATGAGCCAGACGCTCACCTGGAAATCCTGCGGCAACGGCAAATCTATCAGATTCTTACTAAGACGGCAGAATCGCAAGGTTGCCAAGTAATAGCAGCGAGTCATTCTGAGGTGATTCTGAACGAAGCCGCGGACCGGGACATCGTCGTCGCTTTTGTCGGTAAGCCTCATCGCATCGACGATCGTAAGAGCCAGGTGCTGAAGTCCTTGCGCGCTATCGGGTTCGATCAGTACTATCAAGCCGAGCAAAAGGGATGGATTTTGTACCTGGAAGACTCGACTGATCTGGCGATCCTTCAGAAATTCGCACGAGTGCTGGACCATCCGGCTCAAGCTACTCTGGAGCAGCCATTTGTCCACTATGTTGCGAATCAGCCCCCAAAGGTTAAGGACCATTTTTTCGGTCTAAGGGAGGCCAAGCCAGATCTCGTGGGTATCGCGATTTTTGACCGAATCTCACAAGACCTAAGCGAGGATGGGCCCCTGTGCGATCTGCAATGGCTTAAGAGGGAGATTGAAAATTATCTCTGCTACCCGGAGACTTTACTCGCATTCGCAGAACAAATTGAGGGCGATCATGGCCCGCTTTTCGAATCGCCATTGCGTGAACTGCAGAAAGAGGCGATGCGGAGTTCAATAGAAAAGGTTACCGGCGCTTTAAGAATCTTGGGTCGGCCAGATCCATTTGGGCCCGACATAAAGGCCAGCGACGATTTCCTTGGCCCTGTGTTCGAAAGCTATTTTGAAAAATTGGGAATTGGGAATCTGATGCAAAAGACGAATTACCACAGCCTAGCTCGCTTGGTTCCAAAAGAGCGGATCGATCCAGAAATCCGCGCGAAACTGGACCGTATCGTAGAGGTAGAAACTCGCGCAAGACCGGTGACCTAAGTTAACCTACCCCACCTGCACTAACCCGTAGCTTCGCTGCCAATGGTCTCTAATATAAAGAACCGCTCGCGCTAATTCCTCTTTCGACGGCGGATCGTTCACGAACTCATGTGCTTCCCGCCGAGCGAGCGCGAGTATCTCTTCATCACGAAGAATATTGGCAATCCTCAGCGCCGGAATCCCCGATTGCCTGGTGCCGAAGAACTCGCCCGGGCCGCGGAGCTTCAAGTCCATCTCGGCAATAGCGAAACCATCCGTCGTATCTACCAGCGTGCGGATACGCTCCTTGCCCGTGTCGTTCAACTTCTCCGTAACCAGAACGCAGTAACTCTGCTCCGCGCCGCGGCCGACGCGACCGCGCAACTGATGAAGCTGCGCGAGTCCGAAGCGCTCGGCTTGCTCCACTACCATCACCGTCGCGTTCGGAACGTCCACGCCCACCTCGATCACGGTCGTCGACACTAATATCTTCACGCGCCCCTGCTTGAAATCCTCCATCGCCGATTCCTTCTCCGCCGCGGCCAAACGTCCATGCAGCAGCCCGACCGAAAGATTCGGAAAGACTTCCTTCGAGAGATGCGCGTGCATCTGCTGCGCCGCTTTCATGGCCTGTGTTTCCGATTCTTCAATTACCGGATAGACCACGTAAGCCTGACGCCCGGCCTCGACCTGCTTCTGCAGAAAACTGTAGACCAGTTCGACTTGATCCGATGTCACGTGCTTGGTGATGATCTTTCTGCGGCCAGGCGGCATTTCGTCAATGGCGGAAACGTCGAGATCGCCGTATAGCGTCATCGCAAGACTGCGCGGGATCGGCGTCGCCGTCATTACGAGCACATCGGGTGTGACACCTTTCCGGGCCAGTTCGAAGCGCTGCATCACTCCGAAGCGTTGCTGCTCATCGATCACGATGAACCCAAGCCGCTCGAACTCGACGTCCTTCTCCAGCAGCGCGTGCGTGCCGATTGCAATCTTCACCAGCCCCTGCGCAATCAGTTTTTTGATCTGCGATTTCTCGCGCGCCGTGTTCGATCCGGTGAGCAGCGCGGGCAAGTAACCGAGTTTCATGAACAGGGGCTTCAACGCGAGATAGTGTTGCGTGGCGAGGATCTCTGTGGGCGCGAGAATAGCGCACTGGTAGCCGTTTTCAACCGCGATCACGCACGCTTCCGCCGCCACGATGGTCTTGCCGCTGCCCACGTCGCCTTGCAGCAGGCGATTCATGGGGCCGGGAAGTTTCATGTCTTCGGAAATTTCTTTCAGCACGCGTTTTTGCGCGCCCGTCGGCTTGAAAGGCAGAATCGCCTTCACCTGCTCGCGCACGCGATCGGTGATTTGAAAGGCGATGCCGGGCTGCATCCGCGCCTTGCCCCGCTTCAACGCCAGGCCGCATTCGAGCCAGAAGAATTCTTCCAGAATTAAGCGGAACTGCGCCGGCGAACGGAACGCATTGAGCATCCGCAGATCGGCATCGGCCGTCGGGAAGTGCGTTTCACGCAGCGCGGTCGCTCGGTCGGGCAGACGCAAGCGCCGCCGCAACTCCTCGGGAAGATGATCTTCGATCGGCGGCAGCGCACTGATCACACGATGCATCATCGTGCGCAGAAGCTTGGTATTAATCTTCGCGACGGCTTCGTAGATCGGCACAATGCGGCCCACGTGCAGCGCGGCTTCGCCTTCATCATCGTCGCCGGACAGCATCTCGAATTCCGGGTGCAGCATCTGGAGCTCGCCGCGATAGCTGTCAAATTCAACTTTCCCAAACAGCGCGAGCTTCTGGCCAGGCACGATGCGGTCTGCAAGATAGCCGCCGTGGAACCATTTGCCCAGGAGGACGGCCCGCGACGCATCGGTGAATTGAGCTTCGAATAACCCGAGATTTTTCTTGCGAAACCCCGCTAAATTCGCCGAACGCACTTCGGCTATCACAGTCGCCATTTCACCCGGCGCCAACTGCGCGATGGACTTCATGTTTCTGCGGTCTTCGTAGCGAAAGGGCGCGTAGGAGAGCAGATCCTCCACCGTGTTCAGGCCCTTGCGCTGCAGCATAACTGCGCGCCCGGGTCCTACGCCTTTCAGATATTCCAAGGATTGATTGAGGGAGAGAGTCAAAAGCTGTCCGTAGTGTACAATGCGCGCATGCGCGTGCTGGTTCTGACGATGTTGATGGTGTGCTGTATAAACGGCGCGGAGTTGCGGCTCGGAGTCGTCGGTACGGACACTTCGCACGTAATCGCCTTCACGAAAATTCTGAACGACAGCACATCTCCCGATTACGTTCCGGGCGCGCGCATCGTCGCCGCGTTCAAGGGCGGCAGCAAGGATATCGAATCGAGCGCGTCGCGCGTCGACGGCTTTGCTGAGGAACTCCGCACCAAGTGGAAGGTCGAGTTCTATTCCGACATCGCCAACATGTGCCGCAAAGTGGACGGCGTATTGCTGATGAGCGTCGATGGCCGTGTGCATTTGGAGCAGATCAAACCCATACTCGCGGCGAAAAAGCCGGTATTTATCGACAAGCCGCTGGCTGCAACTCTGGAGGACGCGCGCGAGATCGCCAAGCTCGCGCAGGCCGCCGGAGTGCCTTGGTTCAGTTCCTCGAGTCTGCGATTCACCGACATAGGCACGACTCTGAAATTCAACGACACGCGCGGCGTCTTCACCTGGGGACCTGGCCCGCTCGAGGCGCATCACGCGCTGGATTTATCGTGGTACGCGATCCACCCGATCGAACTTCTCTACACCTTAATGGGCCCCGGTTGCGACGAGGTGACTCGTCTTTACACGAAAGACGAAGATTCCATCACCGGGCACTGGAAAGACGGTCGCATAGGAAGCGTGCGCGCGCTCCGGCCCTATGGTACCTACGGAGCCGTCGTGTTCCGGCAGAAGGAAGTGGTGCAGAGCCGGGCGCAGTCGGCCGATGGCTACCGCGGCTTAGTTATGGAAATCGTGAAGTTCTTTGAGACCAAGCAGCCGCCGGTCTCGAATGAAGAGACTCTTGAAATCTTCGCGTTCCTTGACGCCGCCCAGCGCAGCCGCGCCGCTGGCGGCGCCCCCATGAAACTCCGCTGACTTACGCCGCCGTCTCGGCAGCCAATCGAGGAACTAAAGAAGCCTGACTCATACTGCTATTTTGGCCTTACCTCTTGTCACGGCCGCGCTCGCGCTTCTCCCCACCGAATCACTTCCACTACACTAGATCTTTATGTCGAATCTTCTCGAAGGCAAGCTCGCCATCATCATGGGCATCGCGAACAGATGGAGTCTTGCTTACTCCATCGCGCACGCATTCTCGCGCGAAGGCGGATCGCTCGTGCTCACCTATTTGGGCGATCACCAGAAGGCGGCGATGGAGTCACTCTCCGCCGGGCTCAATGTCGTTGCGACGCTGCCTTGCGATGTCACTAAAGACGAAGATCTCGCCAACTTGACTGAAGGCCTTTCGAAGCTCGGGCGTCCGCTGGACGTAGTGGTCCACAGCCTCGCCTTCGCAAATCGCGACGACTTAACCCGGCCCTTTGTCGAAACCCCGCGCGATGGGTTCTTACTCGCCCAAAACGTTAGCGCCTATTCCCTTCTGGCCGTCGCGCGCGCGACTGCGCCATTGATGACACGCGGCGGATCCATCATCACCCTCACTTACATTGGTTCCACGCGCGTGCTGCCGAATTACAACGTGATGGGCGTCGCCAAAGCCGCTCTCGAAGCCAGCATGCGCTATCTGGCGAGCGATCTGGGTTCACGCAATATTCGGGTGAACGCAATCTCCGCCGGGGCCGTGAAGACGGCGTCCGCGCGGGCCATTAAGGATTTCTCGGTGGCGCTGGACGCCATGGCGCAGCGTGCGCCCTTGCGACGCAACACCGATCCCGCCGAAGTCGCCGATTCCGCCGTTTTTCTAGCCAGCGATCTGGCGCGCGGAGTGACCGGGAACGTGTTGTTCGTCGACGCCGGAATTCACATCATGGCGATCTAGCTGGGCTCGGCGCAAAGCGGCAGGTATACTGGAAAGCCGACGTTTCCGATATGCCACGAGCTATTTGCGCCCTCATCTATTTCTTCGTAGCCGCTTTCATCGCCGAAGCTAGTCCGCTGCTGCTTCGCAAACCGGCGTTGAGCCGCACGCAGATTGTTTTCTCTTACGCCGGGGATTTGTGGATCGTGCCGCGCGCCGGCGGTGAGGCGAGACGACTGACCACTGGAGCCGGCAATGAGACCGACCCCGTCTTCTCGCCGGACGGCAACACCATCGCATTCACTGGCGAGTACGACGGAAATCAAGACGTCTTCATCGTGCCCGCGGCTGGCGGCGTGCCCAAACGGTTGACGTGGCATCCCGCGGACGACGCGGCTATCGGCTGGACCCCGGACGGCAAGCGCGTCCTGTTCTGCTCTTCGCGCGCATCCCCGACCGACGGCGCGAAGTTCTTCACGGTCGGCGTCGAAGGCGGCTTCCCCGAAGAGGTGCCGCTGCCCATCGCCCTCGAAGGCTCCTATTCGCCGGATGGAAAGCAACTCGCTTACGTCCCGCTGTTTCAATGGCAGTCGGCTTGGAAGCGCTACCGCGGAGGCCAAACGCGCCGCATCTGGATCGCCGATATGTCGAACTCCAAGGTCACGCCGCTGCCTCGCGAGGGCAACGCCAATGACTTCAACCCCATGTGGATGGGCACCACCGTCTATTTTCTTTCCGATCGCGGCGGCCCGGTTTCGCTGTACTCGTACGACACCCAATCTCAAAAAGTGAAGCGGCTCGTCGACAATCGCGGCCTCGATTTCAAATCCGCTTCGGCGGGTCCCGGAGCAATCGTCTATGAGCAGTTTGGCGCCCTTTACCTATACGACGTAGCCAGCGGTGCCACGAAAGCAGTGGACGTAAAGCTCGCGGGAGATCTGCCCGAAGTGCGCCCACATTTCGTCAACGTCTCGAAGTCGTTAAGGCTTGCCGACATTTCCCCGAACGGCGCGCGGGCCGTTTTCGAAGCGCGCGGCGATATCGTGACCGTACCCGCCGAGAAGGGTGATCCGCGCAATTTAACCAATACCCCCGGAGTGCACGAGCGCGAGCCGGTGTGGTCCCCCGACGGCAAGACCATCGCGTATTTCTCCGACGAGTCGGGCGAGTATGCGCTTCACCTGCGAGAGCAGAACGGCTTGGGCGAGCCGGTGAAGATCGCTCTTGGCGCCGCGCCCGGCTACTATTCCGCTGCCCGCTGGTCCGCGGACAGTAAAAAGATTGCGTATCTCGATTCTCACAGCCACATCTGGTATGTCGACGTAGCGCAACGGAAACCCGTGCTGGTCGACACCGATTATTACTCCTCGGGGCGGGATCACACTCCCGCCTGGTCGCCCGATAGCAAGTGGCTCGCCTACTCGCAGCAGTTGAAGAGTCACATGACAGCGATCTGGCTTTATTCGCTAGCCGACGGAAAGAAGACGCAAGTCACCGATGGCATGAGCGAAGTCCTGTCGCCTGTGTTCGACCAGAACGGGAAGTATCTCTACTTCACCGTGAGCACCGATTCTGGCTCGGCGATGGAGTTCGATCTGCATGCGCTCACGCGCGCCGTGTCGCGAAATATCTATGTCGTCGTTCTGCCGAAAGACGAGCCGTCGCCGCTGGCACCGGAGAGCGATGACGAAAAGATCGAGCAGGAGAAGAAAGAGAACGCCAAAGCCGACGAGAAAAAAGCAGCCGCCGAGCCCGTGTCCGTCAAGATCGATCTGGACAACATCGGTCAGCGGATTCTTGCCCTGCCGATGCCGGCTAAGCGCTTCGCATCGCTTGAGCCGGGGAAATCGGGCGTCCTGCTCGCCCTGGAGGAAGGCCCGCGTACTCCCGGGCAAGAGACGACCTACACGGTGCACCGCTTCGATATGACCAAGCGCCGGGAGGACGTCGTGATCGCAGGGGTGCGCGAATATCACACGGCGTCGAAGGGCGAAAAGTATCTCTACCGGCAAGGGGATAAATGGGCCATCGCGTCATTCAAGCCAATGCCCGATTCCGCTTCAGCTCCTGCGGCCCCGCCGCCGTCCGGCGATGAGGGCGTGCTCAAAACGCAAGAACTCGAGGTCCGCGTCGATCCGCGCGCCGAGTGGCGCGAAATGTATCACGAAGTCTGGCGCATCCAGCGGGATTATTTCTACGATCCCGGTTACCACGGGCTCGATCTGAAGGCGACCGAAAAGCGCTACGAGCCGTATCTCGAAAATCTCGGCTCGCGGCAGGACCTGAACTATATCTTCACCGAGTCGCTGGGCGAAATGACCGTGGGCCATATGTTCATCGGCGGCGGGGATTCGCCCGAGGTGAAAAAGGTGAAGACCGGATTGCTCGGCGCCGATTACAAAGTGGAGAACGGCCGCTATCGCTTCGCCCATATCTACAACGGCGAGAACTGGAATCCCGATCTGAAGGCGCCGCTAACTCAGCCGGGCGTGAATGTCGCCGAGGGCGATTACCTGCTCACAGTCAATGGCCGTGACGTGCGCGCGCCCGAGGAAGTCTATAGTTTCTTCGAGGGAACAGCCGGCAAAGCTACCGTCCTGACCGTCGGTCCGGATCCCAACGGCAGCGGTGCGCGCTCGGTGACGGTGGTGCCGCTCGAGAGCGAAAACCGCATTCGCAATCTGGCGTGGATCGAAGGCAACCGCCGCAAGGTCGACCAGATGACGAACGGGCGCGTCGCCTACATCTATATGCCGGACACAGCCTACCAAGGGCTTACCAGCTTCAATCGCTACTTCTTCGCGCAGATTGGCAAAGAAGCCGCTATCGTCGACGAACGATTCAACCACGGCGGCATGCTGGCAACCGATATCGTGGAATATCTCAGCCGCAAGCCGCTGGCCGTCGGCACCACCCGCGACGGTGCCGACCAGACATTCCCGCTCGGCGGCATTTACGGGCCGAAGGTGATGATCATCAACGAATTTGCCGGATCGGGCGGCGACGCGCTGCCGTGGCTCTTCCGCCGCGCCGGGCTCGGCAAGCTGGTGGGCAAGCGCACCTGGGGCGGTTTAGTAGGTATCGGCGGCACGCCCGATTTGGTCGATGGAGGCCGCGTCACCTCCCCGAACTTCGGCATCTGGAATGTAAGCGGCGAATATGACGTGGAGAATCGCGGCATTCCGCCCGACGTCGACGTGGAACTCGACCCCGCGGCCGTCCGCCAGGGCCACGATCCACAATTAGAAAAGGCTATCGAACTCGTGATGGCAGAAATGGCGAAGAACCCCGCGCCCGTGTTGAAGCGCCCAGCCTTCCCCAATTATCAAAAGCGGCGCAGATCGCAATCGCCTAGCGCGTCAGAAACTTCCACACTGTGACTTGGTGATACGTCTGCTTGGGCTTCAACACCACGCCCGGGAAGGTCGGGTGATTCGGTGAATCCGGGAAGTGCTGCGTCTCGAGCGCCAGTCCGTCGCGGAACGCGTACTTATGCCCGCCTTTGCCAGTCAGCGTTCCATCCAGGAAGTTGCCGGTATAGAATTGAATTCCCGGCTGCGTGGTCCACAGTTCAAGCACTCGCCCGGAAGTCGGCTCGTACACTTCAGCCGCCTTCTCAAGCTTTCCGGAATCGGAATCGAGCACCCAGTTGTGATCGTAGCCCTTGCCCAATTTCAGTTGCTCGTCGCCGTCGCCGATCCGTTCGCCGATTTCATGCGCCTGCAGAAAGTCGAACGGCGTTCCCTTCACCGCGCGCAGTTCACCCGTCGGAATCAGCCCCGAATCTACCGGCGTATAGCGCGATGCATAGAGCTTCACCTGATGCTTCAAAATGTCGCCGGCGCCCGCCCCGGCAAGATTGAAATAGCTGTGATTGGTCAGGTTCAGGACCGTGTCCTTGTCCGTAGTCGCCGTGTAATCGATCCGCAACTCGCCTGAATCGGCTAGCGTGTAAATTACTTTGGTGGCCAGGTTTCCTGGATATCCTTCTTCGCCATTCTTACTGAGATAAGTCAACTCCAGCGAAGCGCTCTTGGGGCCCGTGACGGGCTTGGCCGTCCAGATCACCTTATCGAATCCCTTTAATCCCCCGTGCAATGCGTTCGCCCCGTCATTCACAGGCACCTGGTAGTCCTTGCCGTTCAACTTGAAGTGGCCCTTGGCGATGCGGTTCGCGTACCGGCCGATGAGCGCACCGAAATAAGGCTCCGTCTGAAGATAGCCTTTCAGATCGTCGAAACCGAGCGCAACGTCGGCCAGTTTCCCGCTCTTATCGGGAACCTTCATGCTCACTACGGTGCCGCCGTAATTGGTGATCGCCGCCTCCACGCCATGCGAGGTAGTCATCACATAAAGGTCGATTGGCTTGCCCTCGACATCGCCGAAAGGCGTCTTCTGGATGCGGACCGTGCCCGCCGTCGCGTTCATTTGAGACATAGAGAAGGCCGCGATCGCCAAAGCGGCTAGTGACTTGGTGTTCGGAAACATGATTTTTGAGTGGTTGGCAGGGCAGCGCCGTAAGGCATTACATTATCATGGAGCGGGCCTTGCGTTCGGCTGATAGGATGAAAACGAATGAACCTTGAAGATGTCGCACAGCAAGCGGGCGTCTCTACGGCCACTGTCTCACGCGTGGTTAACAACCAAGGTGTTGTGCGCAAGAGCACCCGTGCCCGAGTCTTGAAGGTCATCGAAGAGCTGAAATACTCCCCCAACCTGCACGCGCGCGCCTTGGCCGGCGCCAGCCGTATGATCGGCCTCGTTGTTTCCAATCTGGAAAACCCTTTCTTTCTCGACATTTTCCATCACCTCGAAATTGCCGCGCACGATCAGGGATATGAAGTGCTGATCGCCAACACTTGTTATGACCGCGACCGCTTGCAATCGAGCGTTCGGATGATGCTTGGCCGGCGCCCTTCGGGGATGGCCATGATCGTCTCCGAAATGGAAGAAGGTCTGCTCGACGAGCTCGCCGAGCTCAAAATCCGCACGGTGGTCTACGACGTTTCACCGCCGCGCCCGGGGATCACGACCATCCGCACCAACTACAAGCGCGGGATGAGGCGCATCGTCGAATACCTTCACAGCCTGGGCCACCGTCGTGTCGCTTTTATCGGACATCACCCCTCGCTGGGCCCCTTGAGCGACCGCCAGCGCGTGTTTATCGACATCATGGACAGCTATCGCGGCGACGTTGAGTACCGCGTAGCCACCAGCGATGACAGCTTTGCCGGAGGACGCCAGGCTGTCCGCGAGCTCTTCACCGAGTTCCGTCCTACCGCCATCGTATGCGTGAATGACTTTATCGCGCTCGGCGTGCTGCGCCAACTGCGCGATATGAACTTACGAGTACCGGAAGATGTGTCCGTAAGCGGCTTCGACAATATCAGCCTCTCCGAAATGGCGTACCCCGCCTTGACCACTGCGCACATCCCGCGCGATTTCATCGGCAAACAAATCCTGGAGGGCGTAATCGGCGGGAACGCGCTCGACCCTGCCTCCTCGAGGGACACTCTTATTGAACCGGAACTGCTCGTCCGCGATTCCACCGGCCCCGCGCCACACGCTTAGATCAGCGCATCTTTCGCATGACCCATGTCGTCATGCAGCGCTGGTCCTGAACCACGGTCGTCTTCAACGGGTCGAGTCGCTCTCCGCCCAGTTCTTCGGTCAAGGCGGCCAGCATGCGCTCATCCACGAGGTAACGTTCAGACCCGTCCGGCAGCAGGAAACGCCGTCCCGAAATGGGCATGACCCGCTGTTCCATTCCAATCGAAGATGCCAGCCGGCAGAAGAGAATGCCGCCCGTTTTCAACGCCCGCCAGGTGCCTGACAGCATCGCATGGAAATGCTCGTCGTCTCGCGCAAAATGCAGCACCGAGTTGCTGATCGCGAAGTCGGCAAATCCCGCCTTGAAGGACATCGCCTCCAACGGTTCCATTCGGAAGTTCGACGCCGGCAGAGCAGGCGCTAACGCCGCCGCCAGACCAGTAACCGCATCGATCGCCCGCGGGTCCGAATCCACTCCGAAGACTTCGTACCCTTCCTTCAGCAGATAGTAGATGTTTCGCCCCGAGCCGCAACCCGCATCGAGAACGCGCATCCCAGGAGTAATACGGCCTCGTAGCAACTGGTCGAACAGGTAAATGTCGATCGGGCCGAATTGATCTTGCAGTTCGCTCAATTATGTCTTAGCCGCGACTTTGGTTTCGTGGCCCGTCTGTGTGGCCGTCCAGTGCTCCTGGTCGGATGAATACTCTTGCCGGTAGTCGATCGCATCACTGCTGGTGAAGACATTCACGACGCGGAAGTAAGTCGTCTTTCCATCTTTCTTCACTTCCCACGGAAAAGTCCAGGTATTCCCTTTGATCAGTAGCTTACCCGAGCCCGGCGCGCCGCCGCCAGCCGGAATGGGATGTGTGGTGTAAGTGTCGTCCTTCGCGCTATAAGTGAAAACGATCAGAGCCTTCGATTCGCCATTCAGATATTGATTGCAGGCATAGAACCCGGCGCTGCGCCAGCACTCGTTTCGCAGCATCGTTGATTCTTTGCCCGCCTTGCTGAACGGAGTATCGAAACTTTGCGTCTCCAAATTCCAGGTGCCCTCATATGCGGACACTCGATCAAGCCCGGCCGGATCGCCGGGCCGAGCCACAGTTGCACCCAGGAGTAACATTCCGACCACCGCTAGTGTCCGCATCCGAACCTCCACTTACTTCATCAGTATAATGTAGACCGTGTTGCTGTTGATCCCGCCATTCAACGAAATCGTCACCGGAATCAGTACGCCCGTGGTCGGGAGATTCGGGGGAACGATCACATTGATTTGATAGAGCCCAACGAAATTCGGCGTCAGACCGGCAAATAGGACATTGCCCGGAGTCTCCGTCACAAAGCCGCCTCCAAACAGAACCGTTGGGGTCGGCACGATCCTCGCCAGTGGCTCCGCTGCCGGAGCGCTCGCCCCGGTAGCAACTGCGGGAGTCGTCGCCCCGAGGCCAATCGCGTAAATAGTTAGCGCGTCCCCAATCTTCGCCGGATGGCTGCCGCTCGCCGCGCCGGTGGGAGCGACCAGCGATCCATCCTGATTCACGATGATGCCGTAATTCGGCGCCCCGAATTTCAACAGCCTCGGCGCCACCGCTTGTACCGTAAGCGACACCGTGTTGCCGCGCTGCCCGTCCCGCTCGACACTTACGAGCGATTGACCCGGGGCCGTTTCATAGGGAATCTGGAAATCCACTTGATTGCCGGAGGTGTAGTAAAGCGGTGCCGGCACATTGTTCATATACACGCGCGTGCCGTTCAGCGTAGTCACCAGCGGGATGGCGGTTCCGCCACCCGGCGCGACGCTCGAGAACTGGCTTCCGAAGATAGCCACGATATCGCCGGGCGAAACTGCGCCGGGCATGAATGTGGCATTATCGACCACGCCGCCAAACGATGCAATCGGAGCGCTCTTCGCCGCCACCGTGAGCTGCACCGGAAAGGAAACCGCAGCGTTGTTTGCCGCATTCGACGTCAGGGTCACGGTTCCGGTGTAAGTGCCCGGCGCAAGCAGTGACGGATCCGCGGTTACGGACACGGTACCGTTGTCCACCACCGCGGCCGTGAGCCAGTTCGCACCCGTGGCGGCCGTAGCCATCACGCCCGCGATTGCAAGCGATCCCGCGCCTGTGTTCTGGACCGTGATGTTCCGCGTCTGCTTCGCGCCTCCCTGAACCGAATTGAAGGTTGCGGTCGGGCTTGCGAATTGCGCGATCGGCAGTGGCGTCACGTGCAGCTTGACCGTCACTGTCTTGTTGTCCGCCGTATTCGTCGAGCCGGCAATCACCACCGATCCGGTGTAATCGCCTGCCGCTTGCCCCGGTTGCGAAGTCACCTTCACGGTGTACGGACTGAAGTACGAAAATACGCCTTGGCCGCCCGGCGCCGCAGCCAACCACGCGCTCCCGTCCTGGGTACTGGCCGTCACCGTCACCGCGCCGCGCGGCAGAATAACTGCGCTTGCGGTACCGCCGTTCGGCGAGACGTAAAATTCCAGACTGCTCGGCACGCCGCCCACCTGCACCGTGACATTAATCGTCTGCGGCGAATCGATCGCGGCCGGGTCGCTCACCGTCACCGTGCCCGTGTAGTTTCCGACCGCGAGGGATGCCGTGTTGAGCGCGATCTGAATCGGAATGCACGTCCCGCTCGTGGTAGTGCAGGCCCGCGCCGGTCCGAGCGTCGCCGAAATCCACGGTGTCGAAGACGAGACGTTCAGGTTCAACGATCCGTCCCCGGCGTTATACGCCTCAATGGTCTGCGTGGCTCCGGTGGATCCCAAATTGACAATCACCGGGGCCGTCCCCGCGCTGCTCAAGCGCAACTGTGGTGTTGCCGATAATACCGAAACCGCGGACAGAAATACCGTAAGTAAGATGGCTTTCATAAATTAGACCCATTCGAAGGCGCCTTTTTTGTACGCCCAAATATAACCGACTATCAGGATTGCCAGAAAGACGAAAACTTCCGCCACGCCGAACCATCCGAGCGTGCGATATTGAACCGCCCAGGGAAGCAGGAAAATTGTCTCGACGTCGAAAATCACAAACAAAATCGCGATCATGTAGAACCGCACGGTGTACCGGCCGCGCGAGTTGGATGCAGCTTTGATGCCGCACTCGTAGGGCTCGAGCTTGGTTCTGGATGGAGCCGACGGCCGCACCAGCCGGGCGGCCACCAGCGTAAGCGTCGGCAGCAGAATGGCAACGGCAAGAAAAATAAACAGGGGGAGATAGCCCGGCGGCATGATCAGTTCGCGAATTTGAGTTTGCGCAATGTCGCCACCGGTTCGTCGCCTTCAAATTGCGTCAGCGCGGAGGTCTCATACCCATTCTCCAGCGCGACACCCGACGGCGGAGAGACAAACGGGAACCGCTGTTTCAGAAGTTCGAGATCCGTGGAGATCACGCCCTTCAGCGCCGTGGCCTGCATGAAGTTAGGCGCGAACTGCGACTGCGTCGTGGCCACGCCCACGAACCGCGTAGCACCCCAGTTGAGCTTGGCCATGCGCTTTCCAGCGTCCAGGCAGTGCATGCATTCCGGGTCGAAAAAGTAAATAAATACTTTCCCCTCCTGCAGCGAGTATGGCTTGCCAGCGACGTTGATGGTCGCCGGCGCTTGCACGCCTGTGTGGCGCGCCGCCGATACCCCATAAGACACCATGGCAAATACGCTCACCGCGCATAAAATCAACACCGCATTCCGCATACCTTCCGAGCGGCGCACCCACAGCCCCGCCATCACCGCGCACACCAGCATGAGCGTGTCAGCCACAAAAAACCCTGGCCCAACGGCGCGCTTTACCCAGGGAAAACAGGAACACTCCGCGCCCCGCAGCTCGTTGTAATGGATCGCAATGAAACCCATGAACGCGATCAACAAAGCCGAGGTTAGCCACGCGCCCCAGCGCCGGAACTTTGGCACCAGCAGCATTGTCCCCGCGAAAGTCTCAGCGATCCCTAATGTGATCGCGGTGAAAAGGCTGAGGTTCTCCGGAACTTTGGCCTGCGCCAGACGCACCGCCGCGCCCGAGGGGTCAGTCACCTTCCACAATCCCGCCACCAGAAAAACAATTGCGATCAGGATCGCCGCCGTCCAGTTCACCAGCGATTTCCACGCGGGCGGGTCCAAGGGCGCAACGCGATCCACGGGCATAGACATGCCATTACTCATATGCAAGTATTTTAGCGCGCGCCGGGATCACGATAAGATTAGGGTTTGCGACCTCCCGCCCCGAGTTTCCATCCAAAGGCTTTCGTGCATTCCGGATCGGATTTGATTTCGCAGATCGGCCATACACCGCTGTTGCGGCTGCGTACCCTCACGCGCGCGCTCCCCGGCATCGAAATTTATGGCAAGGCCGAATACTTCAATCCCGGCGGCTCGGTCAAAGACCGTCCCGCGCTGAACATGATCCGCGAAGGCGAGCGGACGGGCAAGCTGGATTCGAGTCGCGTCATCCTGGATTCCACCAGTGGGAACACTGGTATCGCCTACGCCATGGTAGCCGCCGCCGGCGGTTACAAGGTGAAGCTATGCCTCCCGTCCAACGCCTCTCCCGAGCGCAAGCGGATTCTCAATGCCTACGGCGCGGAGATCGTTTTTACTGATCCAGGCGAGGGTTCTGACGGCGCCATCCGCAAAGTTCGCGAGATATTCGCGCAGGATCCCGACCATTATTTCTATCCCGATCAATACAACAATCCGGCCAACTGGCAGGCGCATTTCGAGACCACCGGGCCGGAGATTATCGAGCAAACCGGCGGGCGGATCACGCATTTCATTGCAGCCCTGGGAACCAGCGGCACCTTTATGGGCATTACGCGGCGTCTGCGGCGGGATATGCCGGGCGTGCGTTGTATCTCGGCGCAGCCTTCCACCGGTTTTCACGGCTTAGAAGGTTTGAAACACATGCCGACTGCCATCGTGCCCGGCATCTATGACGCGTCGCTCGCCGATGATAATCTGTGGCTCGAAACCGAAGACGCGCACACCATGGTCCGGCGCCTCGCGCGCGAGGAAGGTCTGCTGGTCGGCATCTCGGCTGGCGGCAATGTGTCAGCGGCACTGCGCATCGCAACTGAAATGCACGCGCGCGAAGAAGAAGGAGTAATCGTGACGATTTTGTGTGACGGCGCCGATAAATATCTGAGCGAGCCGTTTTGGGACGAAGCATGAGTCAGATAGAGGATGTCGCATGAGTCAGATAGAAGATCTCGCATGATTCATGTGGAACAGGCCCCGTGGGCCGCTATGGTGGCGCACGCCGAGGCGACGTATCCCAATGAGTGTTGCGGCGTAATGCTCGGTAATACGGACGGCGAGAAAGTGGTCCGCGAGGCGTTGCCTCTCGACAATGTTTCGCAGGGCTCCCAGCGCGCGCGTTATGAGTTGCGTCCCGAGGACCTGCTGCATGCCGATCGCGAGGCGCGCCGCCGCAACATGGACCTGGTCGGGATCTATCACTCGCATCCCGATTGCGGAGCTTATTTTTCGGAAACCGACTTAAAAAATTCGTGTCCGTGGTATTCGTTCGTGGTGCTTTCTATTCACAATGGAAAGTTCGATCATGCCAATAGCTGGATGCCGAACCCCGAGCAGACTGCCGCGGAAAAAGAGGAACTGACATGGCAAAAATACTGATCCCAACGCCCTTGCGGCAATTTACGGAAAAGCAGAATACGGTGGAGGCGCCCGGCGCGACGGTGGGCGAAGTGCTCTCCTCGCTCACCACCAAGTTTCCGGCGCTGAAGCAGCAGCTCTATAGCGACCAGGGCAAACTGCGCAGCTACGTGAATGTGTATCTGAATGACGAGGACATTCGCTACATCGATAAAGAAGCCAGTGCGGTCACGGATGCCGACACACTCTCGATCGTGCCCAGTATCGCCGGCGGCGCGCCGGTAGCCGAACCGCCTGTTGCGCCCGCCGAAACGGAGACGCTGACGAAAGAAGAGATCCTGCGCTACAGCCGCCACTTGATCATGCCCGAAGTCGGCATGGAAGGGCAGCTGAAGTTGAAACAGGCAAAAGTGCTGCTGGTGGGCACCGGCGGCCTCGGCGCGCCGCTCGGGCTCTATCTCGCCGCTGCCGGCATCGGCCGCATCGGCCTGGTTGATTTCGACATCGTGGATCACACCAACCTGCACAGGCAGGTGATTCACGGCACCAAGGACGTCGGCCGCAAGAAACTTGATTCCGCAATCGACCGCATGCGGGACATCAATCCCAACGTGCAACTTGACCGTCACGAAGTCGCACTCACAAGCGAGAACGCCTTTGATGTGATGAAGGACTATGACATCGTGGTCGACGGCACCGACAATTTTCCGACGCGCTATTTGGTCAACGATGCGTGTGTCATTCTGAAGAAGCCAAACGTATACGGTTCAATTTTCCGCTTCGAAGGGCAGGCGACGGTGTTCGCGTATGAGGGCGGACCCTGCTATCGCTGCTTGTATCCCGAACCGCCGCCTCCCGGGCTGGTGCCGAGTTGCGCTGAGGGCGGCGTGCTGGGAATTCTTCCGGGGATGATCGGCATCATCCAGGCCACCGAAACCGTCAAGCTGATTCTCGGAATCGGGCAGCCTCTCGTCGGACGGCTCGTGCTGTACGACGCGCTCGATATGAAGTTCCGAGAGTTGAAGCTCCGCCGTAATCCCGAATGCCCCGTCTGCGGGGATCATCCGACGGTGACCAAGCTGATCGATTACCAGCAGTTCTGCGGCATCCCCGCGCAGGCCGAAGCCGCCCCGGCATCAGGCGAAATTACCGCGTTTGAAGTGAAAGCCAAGATCGACCGAGGCGACAAGTTCCTGCTGCTGGACGTGCGTGAGCCGCACGAAGCACAGATCTGCCGCATCCCCGAAGCGAAGCTGATCCCGCTCGGCGAATTGCAGAAACGAATTAGCGAGCTCGACGCGAACACCGAGATAGTAGCCCACTGCAAAAGCGGAAAACGCAGCGCCCAGGCGATCGAGTTCTTGAAAACGGTTGGTTTCAAGAATCTCCGCAACATGACCGGCGGCATCCTGGCCTGGAGCGATCAAGTAGATAGAACCATGCCGAAGTACTAGCGCGATGAAGATTCAGAAGCTGACAGTACGCGGATTCCGATCGCTCTCGCATATCGAGTGGGCGCCCGGTGATTTGAATTTAGTCATCGGGCCCAATGCAAGTGGAAAAACCAATCTGCTGCGAGTTTTGGAGTTATTGTCAGTGGCGGCGCGAGGCGGTTTGGGAAAGTATGTGCAGGGACAAGGCGGGATTGAGCCGCTGTTGTGGGACGGGCGGGTGGACTCAATAACGCTGCAAGTAAACTTCTTACCCCAGATCTCATCGCCCCAAAGCTACTTTTTGCGCCTTGGCCGTATCGGCAAAACGAGTAGCTTTCGAGTCGACAAAGAATCCTATCTACAAGACGAGAATACGTCTCTGATACGCGACGGCAGGCAAGCGGCGATTTTCGACGCCAACCGTAATTACGTCGAGTCGAAAGAGGACGTCGCAGAAGACGAGACCCTGCTTTCGATGACATCGGGTCCTTTTGCGGTCAATCGTAACCTACAACATGTTCAGCAAGAGTTTGCGTCATGGAGCATATATAAAGACTTCGACAGTACCGAGAACGCAGCCATTCGCAAGCCTGCTGTCACTCGAATGGAGAAGCGTATCGCGCCAGACGGCCAGAATCTGACCTCAGTCTTGCACACCTTATACTCTGGGGATCGAGACTTCAAGCGAGAAATTAATCTCGCGATGCGCACTGCTTTCGGTGAAGAGTTCGAAGAATTGATCTTCCCCCCCGCTGCAGACCAACTCGTTCAACTGCGCATTCGCTGGAAGTCATTGAAGC
>JBBROU010000106.1:0-18172 GCA_038229055.1 Bryobacterales bacterium
TCTTTGCCTAAACCAATCATGTGGATGCGATATACCGGGATGTCCTGTTTGGCTACCAGATATTGCATCACGCGATCGGCGCGGCGCCGGCTGAGCGAAGAATTGTAATCCGCATTGCCAACGCGATCCGTAAAGCCTTCCGCTGCTACAAAGTAACGCTTCAGAGTGGTCTTATCCGCGAATAGTTCGTCCAGCTTGCGCTTGGCATCTGGCGTCAACGTATCCCTGTTGAAAGCGAACGGAACTACCACTTCACCCTTGGGCTTGTAGTCGTCAAGGTTAGCGACCTACTGGCGCAAATCGCCGAGATCCCGGCCATTCTTGTCCGCCTTTTGGGAGGCTTGGTCAGCCTTCCCGGAAGCATCCGTGGCGCGGTTCATGGCATCCGTCGCGCGGGTGTCCGCGGACATAGCGCGCTCCTTTGTCGCGCTCAATTCAGTCTCGTCACGCTCCAGGTCTTTGCGCGTGGCATCCAGCGTTTGACCCTGCTTGTTGGTCTGCTGCGCCACTTGGTCAACGCGGCCGCTGACGGGGTCCACGGTCTGCCGCACGTACTTCTTTGTTGCACACCCTCCAGACAGGAGTGCGCCGGTCATTAAAAAACTATAAACGATCGGACGATTCATAGGCACCTCAGTTATGAAGTGTTGCAATTAGAATTCATTTGTGCGAATTCACACTATATGAATATGGGGATTCGAACCGATTGCCGGACAGAGTACAATAACATCGAAAGGTATAATACAGATGTTGGAAAACACTTCCCTGGATCGAAGAGTATTCTTGAAAACCGCGGCCGGTGTCGGTGCCGCCCTCGGTGCTGCCAATCAGATGTTCGGCGCAAGGCCGGCAGCCAAACAAGCGACGCGCATAATCGGCGCAAATGATCGCATCAATCTTGGTTTTATCGGAACCGGGGGGCGCGGCACATACCTTTTGAAGAGTTTCGCGAAGAACGGCGAAACCGAGAACTCTTGCCAGATTGTTGCCGTCTGCGACGTCTACGAGAAACGCAAGCGCATGAATGCCGAGCAGTACAAAGTGCCCGGCTTTTTGGACTATCGGGAAGTTTTGGCGCGCCCCGATGTGGACGCTGTAGTCATCGCGACGCCCGACCACTGGCACGGCAAGATCGCGCTCGAAGCGATGGACGCCGGCAAGGACGTCTACTTGGAAAAACCCATGTCGCACACCATCGAGGAAGCAAAACAGCTTTCGGCGACGGTGCGCGAGACCAAACGTATCTTGCAGGTGGGCTCGCAGACTACTACCGCGGACCAATGGCACAAAGCCAAGAAGGCGATTGCCGACGGCGCCATCGGGCAGATGATCAGCAGCCAGGGTTCCTATCATCGCAATTCGAAAGAAGGCGAGTGGAATTGGGACATCGATAAAGATGCGAGCGATAAGGGCACTGGAGAAAACTACATCGATTGGAAAACGTGGCTCGGTCCCGCGCCCAAGCGGCCCTTCGATGCCGACCGTTTCTTCCGCTTCCGCAAGTATTGGGACTATTCCGGCGGTATCGCGACCGATTTATTCTTCCATGTGGTCGCGCCGCTGAATATCTGCTGGTCGGAGCCGCAGTACCCATCGCGCGTATCCGCCATGGGCGGCATCTACATCTTCAAAGATGAGCGCGAGGTGCCGGATACATTCAACCTGATGGCCGACTATCCGAAAGGTCATTCACTCATCCTAAGTTCATCGATGGCCAACTCGCGGCACATTCCGGGGCTCATCCGCGGGCACGAAGGCACCATCGTCATGGTCGATCACGGAATGTTCGAAGGCAAAACGGACCACATCACCGTTACGCCGGAAATGAGCACCATCGACGACGCCTACAAAGCCAAGTTCGGCGATGCGCAGTTCACCATACCCGTGGATCCGAAGGACGCCATGCAGGCGCACATCGGCAACTTCCTTGGTTGCATCCGGACCCGCGAGAAGCCGACCCTAGACGTTGATACCGCCCTCCACGCGCAAGTCACCATTTCCATGGGAGTGCAGTCGTACCGCGAAGGCCGCGTTCTCTATTGGGATGAGAAGGCCATGAAGGTGGTTCCGAAGGCTCCCAAGGCCTAAACGCGGCAACTATTGCGCGACCGACACAATTGCCGGGTTACTCGGAACTCCGTTCACGGTTATCACCAGCGGGTAATCGGCGCTCTGCAGTGCCGGGACTTGTATGTTGGCCTGCGCCAGTCCAACGAACCCCGGCGTCATTCCCGCAAAGTAGACTGGCGCAGTAACTCCGCCGATGGTGGCCGTGGTCTTCAGCTTTGCTGTAGAGACAGGACTCGCCGGTGTAGCCGCCCCTGTCGCCACGGCATGGTCGAGCGGACCCTGCCCCGTGTAATACACGATGATGTACCTGCCAGCCCGGGCCGGCTTGGTGGCGGAATTGGTACTGCCGTCGTCATTGTTCTGAATGACTCCGTGGTTGCTGCCGTAAACGAAGATACCCGGCGCGGCTTGCGCGACCGCAAATGAACTCGTAGCTGAGCCTCCGTTAACGCCAGTGACGGTCAACGTGTTGCTGCTGCTCACAGCGGCTTCGAAGGGAAGCTGCGCGTTCATCTGATTCGGGCCCGCATAGATCAAGGGAACCGCGACCCCGTTCACTTTTATGGAATAGCCGCCGAGAGTCGTGGGCAGCGGCGTGCTCGCCGCGGAAGTGGCGGTCGGCACAAAGTTCGAGCCGAAGATTGAAAAAAGCGAGCCTGGCGCGATCGGCGCAAAAACAAAGCTGGCCGCATTCACGATGCCGCCGGCATTGACGGACGGCTCCGTACCGCCGATCGCAAATCGCGCGACGAAGGCATCCGTGGCGCCGCCGCCGTATGTGGGTTGAGCGCCGCCATTCGATACCGGAAAATCCGGCGAAGTAGTCTGCCCAACTACGTAGACGCCGCCCTTACCGTCAACCGCGATGCCCTGTCCCGTTTCATTGCCGCTGCCGCCGAAGTACGTCGAGTAGCCTACCGCCGTCCCGCTCGGGTTCAGCCCGAGCACGAATGCGTCGGATAACCGACCGCGCGTGAGTTCAAGCGCGTCCGTCGTAACCGGAAAATCGGCGGATGTGGTGCTCCCCGTAATATAGGCATTGCCCGCGCCGTCCACCGCAAGGGCATTCGCGAAATCGTCACCATGGCCTCCGATGAATGTGGAGTAAATGAGTGTTCCGCCTCCCGGCGCCAACTTAGTCATAAAGATATCGGAGGCGCCGCCCAGCGGGCTGGTCCGGAACGAGCCCGTGACGGCGGGAAAGTTATTAGATGAGGTAGACCCAGCCACATAAGTGTTGCCGGCGCCATCGACCGCTATGCCTTGGCCCGAGTCGAGGTCATTGCCCCCTAAGTAAGTCGAGTAAATCACTTTGGAGAGTGTCGGATTGAACTCACAGACAAACGCATCGGCGACACCACCGAGACCGGGTTGAAACGCGCCGGTGCTGATTGGCAAATTAGCGGACTGCGTCGAACCGGTGATGTAAGCGTTGCCCGCCGCATCGAGGGCGATGGCAAAGGCGTGTTCATCCAGCGACCCTCCGAAGTAAGTGGAATAATTCGCATTCCCTGTAGTGTCGAATCGCGCCACGAACACGTCGTAGCCGCCGAAAGGGCCCTTCTGAAACGGCGGCTGTGTGGTGCTGGTGGGGAAATCCGCCGTAGTGTCGCCCGCAATGTATGCGTTGCCTTGTGAATCGAGCGCGATTGCGAACGCGCGATCCTGACCGCTGCCGCCGATGTAAGTCGAAAACAGCAGTGCCGTTCCGGTAGGGTCAAGCCGGAGCAGAAAAGCATCGGTATTGCCAAACGTCTGCGGCTGAAAAGCGTTCTTTACGGGAAGGTCATTTGAGAGCGTTTGGCCCGTCAGGAATGCCGCCCCCGAGGAGTCGACCGCGATCGCATTCGCGATGTCGTCACCCGCCCCGCCGATGGTGGTTATGTACAAAAGCGCTGTGCCTGCGGGGTTAATCTTGCGAACGAAGATGTTGGCATCGCCGCGCGGACCAATGGTGCTTCCGGTGATGTATGCGTTACCGGATGAGTCGGTCGTAACGGCTGTGGCTTGGTAAGTCGCCCCGGCGCCGACGTAGGTTGAATAAGTCAACACAGGGTCGATCACGAGCGGCTTAGAACGGTCATACGAGCCGACGGCAAATGCGATCTCGCGCGGTCCTCGCGGCACAAACCTACCCGTGACTGAATGCCGCGCGCCGTCTATTTTTTGATAGAGGCTCGGACGTTTCTGAATAAGTTCGCCGCCCGGCACACTGAGGCGCAAACTCCCATCGCCCATCGTAGCTATTCCCGAAATGCCCGTGAAGCGCAGCCGAATCTGGTTGGGATCCGCGCCCGGCGCGACCACGAAGTCGTACTCCATCTGAGACTCATTCCCGTAGAATACCCAGTCGATTCCGCGATAGGCATGGCGGATGCGGAGGCGACCGAACGTAGGCAGATTGGTGCGCCATCGTGCGCGGTCGTTCCCCAGCAGATAGCTTGCCCGCCCGGGCAGGATTTGCTCGGGCTCCACTGAATTTGGCGTTCGGCCCCCTGCCAAACGCAGCCCCACATTCGCTTGCCCGAACCGAAGGTTAGCGCCCGCGCCCGTGACGGTTACGTTGAGCCCTGCGCCGCGCGCCGCCCAAACGCCGGATTCCACAGCGGGCTCAAAGCTGAGCGGAAGCCGCCCGTAACCACCGGGAGCCGCGAACAGACTGGACGTCAAGGAAAAGCCGGCAACCAGCAACGCCGCGCCGCGATTCACGAGAGTTCTTTGTCCTCGGCCCATCCCTGCTCGCTCAGGTGAAAGCTTTGGATGTGCGAGCGCCGGAAGTCGCACACCATCGAGTCCCAAGTAAGACGTTCCACTTCGATCTTAGGGTGGTCGATTCGAATGATGTTGAACGAGTTCGGCTCGCTTCTTCCGCGCGTCGAAGTCGCCGTACCGGCTTGCACGATCAGCGCCGCATGTCCCGCGATGGCGTACCGCACCGCGGTATTCCCGGTGAACCCCACATGAAGGTGCCCCGCCAGAAAAAGATCCGCCCCGCACTCAGCCAGGTCCGGCATGGCCTCGGCGGCGCGCCCCACTAAATCGCGTTTCTGAAAGCCGTTCGGCAGGTCGAAGGGATGATGTGTCACAACAACCTTGACGATCGGCGCCTTCACTGCGCACAGTTGTTTTTGTATGCGGCTGACCTGCTGTGTGTTGATCCGGCCGCTTTTAATGGTGGCCGAGCGGGCTGTGTTGATGCCGACGACGATCATCTCCTCATCACTGAACACAGGCTCCAGATCCTGCGTGATGTATTCGCGGTACTTATCCAAACGCTCTACGAATCGCGCATAGAGGTTGTGCAACGGGATGTCGTGGTTTCCAGGCACCACGATCTGCGGCGAAGGCAACGACGCCAGAAACTCACGGGCCTCGCAGAATTCGCGCGTCCGCGCCCGCTGCGTGAGGTCGCCCGATATCGCGACCAGATCCGGCTTCGACGCTTCGATAGCGCGGCGCAGCGGCCCGACCGTGGCCACGTCCACTCGTCCAAAATGAATATCGGAGATGTGTGCCAGTATCCTCATGAACCTTCGGCAGGCTTGGGGCGCGGCGCGATCACGCGCAGTGCCGCGGCGCGCACCGCATAGCACAGAGGCGTCGCGGCGGTATGTATCTCGCCGTCGGTGGAGACACGCACATGGCGCCGCTCGGTTTCAATGCGGATCTCGGTGGACTGGATGATGTCGAAATCCTTGCCCGGTTTCAGATGGCCGATGAGCGCACGTAGCGCCAAGCGGATCAGTCCCCAGCGCCCGGTGCGATGCGCCACATAGATTGCAAGATGCCCCGCATCTAAACGATCGCGCTGCCCCAGCCGCAAGCCTTCGATCCGGTAGTCGTTGTTCCCGATGAAGACAAACGGAGTGCGGCGCGTGAGATCCTGGCCTCCGGCCTGAATCTGCACATTGAGGAACGGCGTGGTGCGAAAGGCGGATAGCGTCGCCGCACCGGCCGCAACCCATTTGCTCCAGCCGAATTTGCGGCGCCGGTCGCGCTGGCGAACGATGCTGGGATAAAGTCCAAGGCTTGAATTGTTCAGGAAAATCCGGCCATTCACTTCGCCCACGTCGATCGGGCGCGTGTGCCGCTCCATCACGATCCGCGCCGCTTCGCCAAGCTCGGTCGGAATGCCGACGTCCCGCGCAAAGTGATTCAACGTGCCGAGCGGAAGAATGCCAAAGGCAATATCCGTTCCCACCACTGCCGCGGCAACGGCATTCAGCGTTCCATCTCCCCCGCCGGCAACCAGCGTGTCGCATCCCCGGCCAATCTCGTCGCGCGCCACTTGCGTCAAATCCGACCCTTGTCGCGGAATGACGAAATTCGCGTCCGGCAGAAACTTGCGCAGTTGCACCGCTGCGTCGCTTTCAGCGGAGCCCGCAGAGGAATTCAGAATTACGCTGATCCGCGAGGGCATTTGCAGGTTGTTTGGAATAATAAATGGCTGGGAGGCAGGGATTCGAACCCCGATAGGCAGATCCAGAATCTGCAGTCCTACCGTTGGACGACCTCCCAGGACCAAAACCAGTTTAGCATCGTGCTCGCGAGAGTCAACGCGCTGACGGTTCGGAATGTGAATCACTTGACACGCCACATGATTACTGGTAGTTTTGTTTTAAACAATTCCCGAACAATCCGCATCGATAATTTAGAAATGCCCGCTCTTTACAAAATTAAAAAAGGCGATACATTAACCAAATTGTCAGAAAAGTTTGGATTATGGGCAAACACGATTTGGACCCATCCGGACAACCAGGAACTGCGATTGAAGCGGCCGGATATGAATGTGCTGCTGGCGGGGGATATCCTCACTATTCCGGATAAGACACCGAAGGACCTCCCGGCCGCAACCGACGAGAAGCATATCTACAAACGCCGCGGCATACCCGCGAGATACCGGGTTAAGCTGCAAATCGCAGGAGAGCCGCTTACAAACGTGCCTTATTGGCTCACGGTGGATGGAGCCACACGCGATGGCGTCACGGACAGCGATGGGATCGCCGACGAATTCATCCCGCCGAAGGCCGAACTCGGCTACTTGTATGTTTCAAAAGACGATAAAGAGCTGCGCCTCACGATAAATTTCGGTCGTCTCGACCCTCTCACCACAATTGCGGGGCTGCAACAACGCTTGACCAATCTCGGCTTCCCCTGCATTGAGGATAGGGCTAAACCGGGCCTCGCCACCGTTCGAGCACTCCGCCGATTCCAAAGGAAGTACGGACTGAGCGACACCGGTAAGCCGGACCCGCAAACACTTTCGAAACTCGCCGAAATTCACGATACGACTGTGCACCAGGAACCCGCTACGGCTGGGGTCAAGAGCTAAGTTGCAATTAGTATGGATCCCCCGCCCAAGAAACAGAAGGCCGAGGAGCCGGAGAAGAAGGCACCGACTGGTGACGAGCTGGAGTGGGAGAGCCTCTCATGGACCCAATTCGAAGACTGGGCAGGCGATCCTAAATCGGACCCCAATCAGTTCGCGAAATTCAAAGATGACACTGGCAAGACTCAGGTTGTGGCGATCTACGCGGAGGACCGCCCGTTCGTCGCGCAGGGAACGGCCATTCTCTACTACCCAAAACCGCTGCCGCAAGACAAAATCATCTTCGCAAAGATAGAGCGGGGGGATGACGCGGCTCCACCGAACGATGCGGTAGATGTCTCCCAGCAACTCGTCTTCACATTTATGGATGTCGGCCAGGGTAACGGCACGCTGGTGCAGTGCCCGGGCGGTGAGATCATTTTGATTGACTGCGGGAGCGTCACAACGAAAGCCGATGAATTACTCGTTCCGTCCCTGACGGACTACATGGCAAATGTAATTAAAAGTAAAGTGATTGATTATCTCATTGTTTCACACGCGGATAAAGATCACATCAATTTGCTTTCTAAGCTGACCGAGACATACACCATCAAAAACTTCTTCTGCGGCGGTCGGGAATCGCACTACAACAAGGCGCCCGGCGTCGAATTTAACGCCTACGTGAAGAAAGTAAGTGGGAAAGGTGTCGCCAGCTACCTGGTCAATGGCGGCGATCCTTATTCGGAAGCACCGGACACGTCGGACGGGAAGCGCCTGATTCAGACGACAGCCGGTCTGAAGGTATTCATCATCGCAGCCAACGCACCCGTGACCGATTCCTCATCGGTCAAGAATCTTTTTGATAAGCCCGAATTGGAGAAAATAACCGGCGGAACCAAGGCTAACGCTGCCAGTATTGTGCTTTGCTTTCAGTTCGGCGGAAAGCAGGTGATTATTGCCGGAGACGACACTTACTCCACCGACGACTACATCTTCACCACGAAATGGACCGGTCATCTGGAGAGTTACGCGCTTGAGGGCGGGCATCATGGCGCTGAAACTTCATATTCCGAGAAATGGCTCAAGGCAGTGAATCCGAGTTGGATCCACTTCAGCGCCGATAATCGTTCGCAGTTTTTGCACGCCCGGTATGAGGTTTTCCAACGCGTCGTGCAATGCTGCCCCAAAGTTTTGGAATGCGCGGACTACGGCCCGCACGGTTTCGTTCTTGGGATGTCGAAGCGGAAGCAAATTGAAAGCAAGGAGCTGGAAAAGATTGGGAGTCTGGACAAGGCCATGGAGGAACTGGCGGGGATCAAACAGTCGCTCACCAAGAAATTCAGCCCGGCCATCAAGATAACCTGGCGGCACGTCATGTTGGAAGTGCTGCGCGATTTTATCGAACACGGCCTGGGGCGCTCGGCGTTTAGCTGGTTGGACGATCTGGTCCTCACAGATGGCGAGACATTGTCCAAGAAGCTAATGAATGCACCCAAACTGACACAGGAGCAATATCTCGAGCTGGCCGATTCCAAGGATTTCCAACTGATTCCTTACTGGGCGGATCGACTCGAGTTTCTTGACCAGGAGATTAACCGGCTGCTCGCGTCAAAAGACGAGTTCGAGGAGGAGCCGTGGGAGTGGGTCATTACGCAGTGCAACTTTTTTACTTTATTGGACACAATCAACATGGGAGTCTATTGGACCCTGACCATAACCGCTGAAGGTGAGACAATTACGGAGCGGCGGTGAGCTATTGTGTGCGCCGGCACAGACGAACCACATTGGCGGAGCTGCCTTCGGGCCAACCCGCATCAATGAAGTTAAATCGCCGGAAAAATGCGAGCGCAGGCAGATTTGCGGCAAAACAATCGGCGAGAATTCGCTCGATTTCCGGATGAAGAGTAGCCCAATCGATGAGCGCGGCCATCAGCTTCGATCCGATGCCTCGACGGCGATGATCCGGAGCAATGCCGATTTCGAGCAGTCCCGCATGTGGAATGGAAGGAACGTCATCGCCGGTAAAGTATATCCATCCCAAGACGTCCCTGGCGGCAGCGGCCACGAAAGCCGCGCAATCGGATCGACCATGGAGACTTGTTAGACGCTCGCGCTCGCCCACAAAGCATCGATCAAAATCCAGTTCGGTTTCTCTAAAATAATGCCCCTCACGGTGGATCCCCTGTCGCATTATCGCAATCTCTCTCGCATCCCCCAATATCGCCGCGCGTATTGAAATCATTGCCGGGCCAAGTGAGCGATTTTAGCATCCTCCGAGGTGGGGTCAGCGCGCCGCGCGGAATCAGCGACACTACTCGCGGTTGACGAGCACTGCATTCATCCGATAATCTCGGTATTCGTTAAATCAGCACAGTGGAGGGTTTATGAGTCCGCAAGAAGTCCTGGATTTCGCACGGAGAAATGAGGCAAGGCAACTGGATCTTCGCTTCACCGATATTCCCAGTCTGCAGCACCACATTTCTTACCCGATCGGTGAGCTTTCGATCGATGCATTTGAGAACGGCTTCGGCATCGACGGATCGAGCATCCGCGGATGGGCCGCGATCAATGAGAGCGACATGCTGCTCATCCCCGACCCGACCACCGCATTGATGGACCCCTTTATGGAGACGCCGACCCTGGTGATGCTCGGCGACATCAAGGACCCGATTACGAGGCAGAATTACGAGCGCGATCCGCGCTGGATTGCGAAAAAGGCGGAGTTGTATCTCGGCAATTTAGGCATCGGCGACGTGGCTTACTTCGGCGCGGAGGCGGAGTTCTTCATCTTCGACAACGTCAGATTCGATCAGACGGCGAACTCCGGCTTTTATTTCATCGACGCCGAAGAGGGCCGCTGGAATTCGGGACGCGAAAAAGACAATCTGGGCTACCGTCCGCGTACCAAGGAAGGGTACTTCCCCGTGCCCCCGACGGATCACTACCAGGATCTGCGCGCGGAGATGGTCGAAACCATGACCCGCTGCGGGCTCACCATTGAGTGCCACCATCACGAAGTCGGCGGCGCCGGCCAGTGCGAGATCGATCAACGCTTCAACACGCTGGTCAAGTCCGCCGACAACATGATGCTTTACAAGTACATCGTGCGCAATGTGGCCAACCAGTACGGCAAGTCCGCGACGTTCATGCCGAAGCCGATTTTTGGCGACAACGGAAGCGGCATGCACACGCACCAGAGCATCTGGAAAAACGGCCAACCGCTGTTTGCAGGCGATGGATATGCGGGCATCAGCCAGATGGCGCTGAATTACATTGGAGGCCTTTTGAAGCACGCGCGCGCGCTGTCGGCCATCATCGCGCCCACTACCAACAGTTACAAACGGCTGGTGCCGGGTTATGAAGCACCGGTGAATCTGGCTTATTCGCGGCGGAACCGTTCCGCGGCCTGCCGTATTCCGATGTACTCGGCAAGCCCGAAAGCCAAGCGGGTTGAATTCCGCCCGCCCGACCCCGCGGCCAATCCGTATCTCGCATTTTCGGCGATGTTGATGGCCGGCCTCGATGGAATCCTGAATAAGATCGAGCCGGGCGAACCGCTGGATAAGGACATCTACGATCTTTCGCCGGAAGAGATGAAGAGCGTTCCTTCCATGCCCGCGTCCTTGGATGAGGCGCTGAACTGCTTGGAGGACGATCACGCCTTCCTGTTGAAGGGGGACGTGTTCACCGAAGAGTTGATCGAAACTTACATTGAGTACAAGCGTAAGAACGAGGCGGAAGCTGTCAGACTGCGTCCGCATCCGTACGAGTTTCAGCTTTATTACGACGTGTAAGTGCGCGGAACAATCATTCAAGTCAACATCTCACCGGGCGGCATCCCCAAGCGCCCGGTTGCGCGGGCTGTGCTTACTCCGCTCGGTATCGAAGGCGACGCGTGGGCGCATCCCAGGATCCATGGCGGACCGGATCAAGCTGTGCTGCTGATCGCCTCGGAAGTGATCGAGGAGTTAGTCAGTGCGGGATACCCTGTTTATGCTGGCGCCCTGGGTGAGAACCTGACTACGCGCGGGCTCGACCGCGGTCGGTGGCGAACAGGCCAACAGTTCCGCGTGGGAGACGTACTAATCGAGTTAACCAAATTGCGCGAGCCTTGTGACACATTGGATGTCTACGGGCCGGCGATCAAGAAAGCAATTTACAACAAGCGAGAGCACTCACCGGTTTGGGGCATGAGCGGAATGTATGCGCGGGTGCTGAAACCGGGGCTGCTGTTTCCCGGCGCGCCGATTGAGCTCGTGGGCGAAAGCGCTTAGCGTGTATTGCACGCTTACTTCCGGTTCACCCGATTCTTGTCTCCGGCTGTAATCACAGTTTCATCTGCGATTGATATTGTCCTGGAGTGCGGAAAGTAAATCTGCACACAGGAGACAATAGATGGGTAAATCATTCGCAGTACTTTCGTATGTGTTCGCTTCGTCCGTGCTTGTACAAGCGCAGACTCCTCTCGCCGTCACGATATTCGCGACCGGAACCGCCATCGGGGCCGCTAGCCCCGATTCCATTGCGATCGGGAATAAATCGCTTTGGGTGTCCTATACCAATGGAGCAAGTTCGACTGGTGGCTCGGGAAGCAGCACAGTGGTTCAGTATGACCCTCTCGGCAATGTATTGGCCCAGTACACAATCCCAGGGTACGTCGATGGTTTGAAGGTGAATCCGATTAGCGGATTGGTGTGGGCGCTGCAAAATCAAGATGGGAATTCAACCCTGACCCTTATCGACCCGGTGAAAGGCATTGTTCCAAATTCCCCGATTCCTTACGCCGTCCCATCCGCCACGCGCGGTTATGACGAGCCCGTTTTCCGGGGCAATCAAGTCTTCCTGAGTTACACCAATCCAACTGGTCCGGCGGACGCCACGATCCAAGTGTTGTCGAGCTCGACCACTCCTCTGAAAGTAAACACCGTGCTCACAATGGGTGCGACGGGTGTAAATATCGCCACCGGCCTGACCAATCAGCCGACCTCGCAGAACGATCCCGATTCGCTGAAACTGACGCCCGCCGGCGATCTTATGCTCACCAGCGGCGACGACGGCCAGCTCATTTTCGTCAAGAATCCCACTCTGCTCACGCAATCGGTGGCGTTTCTAAACGTGCTCGATCCGGCCACCGGAGCCAATGTTTCCGGGTTGGACGACGCAGTGTTCGTAACCGCAGCCAAAGGCATATTCTATCTGGCCGACACCAAGAACAACCAGGTTCTCGCGATCTACGCTTCCGGCTTGCCCATCGGATCGCTCTTTGCCTCGGTGGGCAGCCTCAACCAACTCGTAGCAGTAGATATAAAAACGGGAAATGTGACTCCGTATGTCTCGAAACTCAACGGTCCGCACGGTCTGGTGTTTGCGGCGAAATAAAAAACGTAACTGAAGACACTAGCGTCCGCGCGTCAGGCCCAGCGCGCGGATGCGTTTATGTAGATTGGTCCGCTCCATCCCAAGCGCACGCGCGGCCCCGGAGACGTTCCAACTCGCCTCTTCAAGCGCGCGTAACAGATGATCGCGCTCAGCGGATTCGCGGGCTTCCTGCACACTCGATCGCGCACCGCTCTCTTTTTGCACTCGAATTTCGACCGGCACTGCGGCGCGCGTGAGCGTTTCTTCGGAAGTCAGTATCGCCATCCTCTCGATCGCGTTGCGAAGCTCGCGCGCGTTGCCGGGCCAACTGTAGCTCTCCAGCATCGTGTAGACATCCTGTTCCATCTGCTTGGCGCGAAAGTTATTGCGCGTGCAGAATTCTTCGAGGAAGTAATCGGCCATCGGGCGGATATCCTGTGGGCGCTCGCGCAGGGCCGGAACGCGGATCGGCACGACGCTGACGCGATAGTAGAGATCTTCGCGGAATTTATCCCGCGCCACCAGCCCCGCGAGATCGCGATTGGTAGCCGACACCACGCGCACGTTCACGCGGATAGTCTGCTCTCCTCCCACACGATGGAATTCGCCTTCCTGCAATACGCGCAGCAGCTTGGCCTGCGATCCCGCGTGAAGGTCCCCCACTTCATCGAGGAACAGAGTGCCGCCATCGGCCAGCTCGAATTTGCCGCGCCGCGCCGAGGTGGCACCGGTGAAAGCGCCCTTCTCGTGGCCGAAGAGCTCGCTCTCGATCAGTTCGGTTGGAATCGCCGCGCAATTTACTTTTATGAACGGGCCGCTGGCGAACGGGCTCAGTTGATGCAGATGCGCGGCCAGCAGCTCTTTGCCCGTGCCCGATTCGCCGATCAACAAAACGCGCGCGTCCGAGCGGGCAGCCATTCCGACCTGTTCGACCGTGCGCAGGAACGCGGGACTCGTGCCGATCATCCGCGGGCCGGACCCGACGATTTCGCGCAGCCGCGTGTTCTCTTGCTTCAGAGCCGATTGCGACAGCGCGTTCTTCAACGCAACCAGAACACGATCCCGGCTGAGCGGTTTTTCTAAAAAGTCGAACGCACCGGCCCGCGTGGCTTCCACGGCATCGGCAATCGTGCCGTGCCCGGAGATCATCACCACCGGCGCGGAGATCTCTCGCTTTTGAATTTCGCGCAACAGATCAATACCGTTGCCGTCAGGCAGGCGCACATCGAACAGAAAAGCATCGGCACGCCCGATGTCCGGAAATTTGTGAAACTCTTCGGCCGACTTACATAGGTTCACCATGTAACCCTCACGCTCCAAAATCATGCGCAGCGAGCGGCCGATATTTTCTTCGTCGTCAACGATCAGGATGCGTTTGTTGGCCATGAGCGGCTACCGGCAGGAGGACACGAAAACCCGCGCCGCCCAACTCTCCGGCGACGAGCAGGATGTCGCCTCCAGACAGCAGGGCGCTTTTGCGGGCGATAGAAAGGCCGAGACCCATGCCGCGTTTCTTGAACGAGATGGTGGGCTGGAACAGCGATTTGCGCGCCTGCTCGCTCAGGCCGGGACCGGAGTCGTGGACTTCGATCGCCACTCGGCCGTCAATCGAAGAGGTCGCCGCCAGAATACGGCCACCGCTCCCCGCGGCTTCGGCGGCATTCTCAAGAAGGTTCATCAGAATGCCTTTGACCAGGTCTTCATCGGCCATCGCGGTGGGCTTGGATTCGGCCTGACGCACGATGTAGCTGACCTCCGGGTGTCCGGTTTGGAGAAAGGCGATGCGTTCTTCGACGAGCGCGTTGACATCGATCTCGGAAGGATGCACCGGCGGCTCGGCTGAAAATTCCGAAAAGGCGCGGACCCGGCGCTCGAGCGATTCCACTTCGTCGACAACGATCTGCGCGGCTTGCTCCAGGAACGCCCGGTTGCTTTCCGAGTGGCGCGCGACCATCTCTTCCACGGTGAGGCGGATCGGTGTGAGCGAGTTCTTCACCTCATGCGCCATTTTGCGGGCAAGCACTTGCCAACTGGCGAGCTGGGTCAGGTACACGAGGCGGTCGCGGCTCTGCTGAAGCTGTCCGGCAGTGCGGTTGAAAGCTTCCGTAGCTCGTCCGATTTCGTCTTCACGATCGTTTAGAATTCGCGCCGAGAAGTTCCCCGCCGCGAGTTCGGAAAGCCCAGCCGTCAACTGGCGAATGGGGCGACTCACGCGATTCGCCATATACACCAGCAGACTCAAGGACAGGAGCCAGATTCCGCACGTGAGCAACACATACGTGTACGTGAATCCTCGCCGCAGATCGCGCGCGCGCGCGTTGTCCACCAGACTGCGGGCGCGGCTATACTGCTCGGAAAGCTGGCGCATGCTGACCGGAAGGCTCCGCGAGTAAAGCGAGATCTGGTCGCCGCCGCGGACAAGGTAATCGAGCCGGTCATTCCCCGGGCCGGAGAACACGAAGCGCTCACGTTCACCGCTCTCCCAAAACTCGCTGATGGGGTCTGACCACGTGGCGCGATTCGCAATCGTGAAGAGTTGCGGCTTCAGCCGCCCCGACGCCGCTTGCGTCTTCAGGCTCTCGCGCGCGTTCAGGTAGAACTCGCGGCCGGTGCTTTGAAGCGATTTCGAGATCTCGTCGAGTTCTTGCGTGGAAGCGTAACTCAAGCTGCGCTCGAGCAAGTTCGTCGTCATCCACAACGTGGCAAGGAGTGGAACCAGCGTGGCAGCCAGGAAGACCAGCACCAGACGATTGCGAAGGCCGTTCATCCCGCGCGCCTTGGCTCCGCCCGTTTCAGATCGGCCAGGCGGAGCGGGCCCGATTCCAGCGTCCAGGTCTGCGACTTCGCGCCGGAGGGCCGGCTGAAGATTTCGATGAGGCGCGTCAGATTGATCCCGGGCTCCCCGATGACACCGGCTGAATCGCGCGGCTCTTCGGCGCGAACTTCGAGCCGAATCCAGAACGGCTTGTCGGTGGGAACGCGGGACAGGTCGAGCGTGAGATTTTCGAGGCACCAGTTTTGGGCAGCCTGCGCGCTCAGGTGCGAAATAGTCCGGCGCGCGGCGGTTCGCGTGGTGGTCTCGATCTGAGTGACCGAGAACCGCTCTTCCCAGATGTCGTAACTCATCACAAACCGCGCGATGGCGCGCGCCTGGAGGGTCCTGTTAGCATCGGTTGAGAGCGTGAGCTGGCCGAGAAACCCAGCCGTTGCACCGTCTTTCAACCGGGTGAGCGGCTTGCCAACTAGGAACTGAAGCTGCGGCGCAGTGATTCGGAGATTGTCACCATCCAGGCGCACCAGTAGCGACTGAGCGTTCAGGCCCACAACGGACGGCGCGGCCAAGCTGATCAGCAGCCAACAGGCGCTGGCGACTTTGTGCATCAATAATTCATTCCGACCATAAGGATGGGGTCGACTCGGCCTTCGCGGAGCGGAAACGCGAGGGCGACAGAAAATACGCCTTGGCGATAACCAATGCCGAGCGAATGGCGAACCGTGGAGCTCTGGCCGCGGCTGAACAGCGTGCCGGCGTCATAGAACACCTGGCCCGCTCCTTCGGCAATGCGGCAGCCGTACTCGACGGAGTTGTGAACTATCCGATTGCCGCCCAGCGGATCGATTTCATAACGATTCCATCCGCGCAACAGAGAGCTGGTGCCGAGGACAAATCTTTCGAAGAGCGGCGCCTGGCCGGCAATGAAACCGGCAGTGACCTCGTCGGAGAGCGTCTGACGGCCCCGCGCAATAGCGTAGCGGGCGCCGAGACGGTGGCGCGTATAGGAGAAGTCGCTGCCCCATCCGCGGCTGGCAGCGCGCAAAGAGTAGGCAGCGTCGATGTCTTGCCGGCTCGCGGCCCCAGGTTCGCCGGCGTGGCGATAACGAATTCCGGCGATCATCGCGTTGGCCGATTGCGTTCCGCCGTTCTGCAGACCCATCTGCTCGAAGGAAGCACCCACTGTAATGGATAGAGGCTTTGAAACCACGAACGTGGCGACGGGTTGGTAATTCTGACGGGTGCGATAGATGCCTGGCACGGTAGATTCCGAATCGAAGGCGTATGGACGGTCGATGGCTAGCAGCGTCGCGCGGTTCCACTGTTCATGGTAACTCTCGAACTGGAACCCGAGGTGAACGCGGTCGGACCCGGCATGTAAATTCTCATATCGGGCAACAATTCCGGCGAACCGCTCGGTAAGCTCGTCGCCATCGCTCACGATGCCGAAAGTGAAGGCGTTGTGCGCCACAGTGGTGCTGGCTTCCACCTGCGCGCTCCAGCCTTGTTTGGAATGGTACAGAAACTTCGGGACGGAGACGTCGAACTGAATCGACCGGCGCGTCGCCTCGAACACGACTTTCACCTGCTCCGAGGTGCTTCCGCGCAGAAGGTGCGGCGTAACGGACTTCAGGTGCAGCTCTTTGCGGATCTGCCGGGCAAGATCCTGAAGCTGATCCGGATTGAAGCGCTCGCCGATGATGGATTGGATGTTCTCGCGGAGGGTGGAACTGAAAGAAGCAGGTTTGACATCGCCCGATAGCTCGATGCTTTCCACGGTGTAGCGGGTGTTGACGTTATCTTCGGCGGTGATGCGGGTGGCCGGAAATTGCGCGGCGACGAGCTCTGAGGAAAGCCCAAGAACAAACATCAAGGCCCCCCCGCCCACCAGAGAGCCCGCCCGCAAAAATTTCATGCTGCACCGAGTGCAACACAAATACCATGCTGTAAACAGCTAAGAAATGAACGAGTTGGAGAAGAAATAGGTGTGCCTGTCGGTCACAGGTGTGGGACGGCGCCCAAAAAACCGAAACAGAAATTAGAGTACCTTGGCGAGTTCAGCAGCGAACGCGCTTTTAGGTTCGTTTTCACGCTCCCGCGACCGCTTCGGCTTGCGAACTCCGCCTCGCGTATCCCGGGTGGTGGTGGCTATGGTTACAGGTTGTCCTTTGCCCTTGGAAGGCTGAGCGGGATTTGCCCGGAGCAGCTTGTCTTCCAGCGGTGCGCGGTCGAAGCGGCGAATAATCGCCTGCATCTCTTCCGCGGTGGGCGCTTCTACGAACGCGAAGCCTTTCGATTCCTGCGTTTCGTGATTGCGGATTACTTTTACCGAATCCGCGACCAGGTCTTCCGCGCTAAGCCATTGTTTAATGTCATCGGCGGTGACCCACATAGGTAGATTGCCAAGAAATACGGTAGAGCTCATTCAGTAGTTTTGTTAACTCCGTTGGTTGGATGGTGGCACGTCAAAAGGAAGGGTTCCGATCTGTTGCCTAAAGAATAGTATCAGACGGCGCAAGCATTGGCAAACGAAAAATTCCTTCATCTCATTGCAATCAATCGTCCAAACAGTTCTGGAAAACCCAGTGATCGCGTTCGCCGCCCCTATGAGGTGATGCAACGAATGTGAAATCGGGTTCGTTCATCGAGCCGTCTTGCCAAAA
>JBBROU010000107.1:0-18089 GCA_038229055.1 Bryobacterales bacterium
CCTTCGAACTGGTCGGAAGAGAGGGTTCTTATCTTGTCGAGGAGCCCGGCAGCGGTGATGGAGTTGAGCGCGGGCGCGAGGTCAGTCTCACGGGCGCAGGACATCGCCAGGAGAGGCAAGCAGAAGAGCAGCCGCTTCATAGAAATTCGATTGTAACGGAAAGCGCGATTGGGGCAGGCGCACTGATGGCAGGCTACCAGATCGTACGTATCCGCGATGCCCGAATTTTGCTGTCTCGGCTGATCAGAGGCACGCTGAAGGCAACTGCGGTGGCCGCTACAATACGATCGGGTAAATCACGCGCGGTAAGCGGCAACCGCCCCTTCTCGACCAAGTAGGTTAGGTTCACTAAACAGATCGACGGGACATGGATTCGTTCCCCCGCACTCGTTGCAGCGTCGAGAGCGTCTGCCGCCTTTGCGATGTTTTCGTCGCGGAGACGGGCGGCAAAGGTCTTCAACGGCGAGTCCAAGCGACTTGAATACGGTGATCTCGCGGTCGTTGTTTCGAACCGGAAGGTCGCCGAATTCCGCGGTGATGTGGTCCGCCGTCCAGAGCCCATCGGCGATTCCCATGATGACATCGCCCGCTTCCTGAAGTGCGGCGGCGCGCGAGTCTACCACCAGCCTCGATCGTGCAACCAGCGCGGGATCGAGTTCGCGTTGGGTCGGCCTGCACGAGCCGACGGCGATTACCTGGATACCCTCGCTAACCCATTCGTTCTGGATAACCGGCGTGGGCGACGCGGTTACGGTAACGACCACGTCGGCCCCCCGCACCACGTCTTCTGCGCTTTTCATGGCGCGGACAGCAGTTTCCGCTGCGAACTGGCGGAGACGATCCGCCGTGGGCTCAACGCACTTCGCTAAATTTCCGAACAAGCCCAAGCGCTTCGAGATGGCTGCGGGCATGCACCCCCGAGCCAAGAATGCCGAACACGCGCGCGTACTTGCGCGCCAGGAGTCGAGCCGATACCGCGGAAACTGCGGCAGTCCGGACCTCAGTTATGTAGCGGCCGTCGAGAACCGCTTCGGGCACTCCGGTCAGTGGGTCGAGCATCACAATAAGCGTTTGGTGAGTGCCGAGACTCCGCGCGGCGTTCCCTGCGCAGACGGTCACCAGTTTCGCACCGAGAGCCGGGAGGCAGGGCACACAGGACGGCATCGATGCAAAGAGCGACCGGTCCGCGCCAAATTCGAGCATGCACGCCTTTAAGATACTCTTGAACGATGACGATGACGTCCAAATTCCTTCCGCTCGCGTTCGCCTTGCTCGCCGGAGCCGCGGCGGCCCATGACGAACATGACGCCGGAAAACAGATCACGGTAACCGGAACAGTAGTCGATACAGGCTGCTACGTGACACATGCGAGCAAGGGTCCCGACCACGCCGCCTGCGCGCTGGCTTGCGCCAAAAAAGGTGCGCCGCTGGCCATTCTCGATTCCGCCGGCAAACTCTACCTGCCCATCGCCGCCGATCACGCCAACCAGAACGACAAGCTGATTCCGTTCATCGAAAAGAAAGTGAAAGTAACCGGCTCGCTGATGGTCAAAGGTGGCCTGACGGGTATCGCACTGAAGAGCGTTGAAGGGGCTGAGTAACTGCGTCACGCTCCCGCGAACGTCCGCGCCACCAGTTGCTGCGCTTCCGTCTGGATTCTCCGCAGATGTTCTTTTCCGAGAAAGCTCTCCGCGTAGATCTTATAAACGTCTTCAGTTCCCGACGGCCGCGCCGCGAACCAACCGTTCGCCGTCTCAACCTTTAATCCGCCGATCGGGGCGCCATTCCCCGGTGCCGTCGTCAGAATAGCTTCCACCTTTTCCCCGGCCAGATCTCCCGCGGCAACCTGCTGCGGTGATAACTTCTGCAGAATGGATTTCTGCGCTGGTGTTGCCGGCGCGTCGATTCGCTCATATATCGGATCGCCGTATTTTGCGGTCAGCCCTCGATACAGTTCACCCGGATCGTACCCCGTTCGCGCCATGATCTCGGCCGACAGCAAGCCCAATATGATCCCGTCCTTGTCGGTCGTCCACACCTTGCCATCGCGCCGCAGAAAAGAGGCGCCCGCACTCTCTTCGCCGCCGAAGCCTAGGGCGCCGGACAGCAACCCATCCACGAACCACTTGAACCCTACCGGCACTTCGGTCAGCTTGCGCCCGATTCCCGCCGCGACGCGGTTGATCATGCTGCTGCTCACCAACGTCTTGCCGATCGCCGCTCCGGCGGGCCACTCCGGCCGGTTCTGGAACAGATACGAAATCGCCACAGCAAGATAATGATTCGGGTTCATCAGCCCCGCTGTCCGCGTCACAATTCCGTGCCGGTCATGGTCGGTGTCCGATGCGAACGCCACGTCGAATCTCTCTTTCAGCCCGATGAGCCCCGCCATCGCATAGGGCGACGAGCAATCCATCCGCACCTTGCCGTCCCAATCCAGGGTCATGAAGCGGAACGTAGGATCATACGTGTCGTTGAACAGCGTCGCGTCGAATCCATAACGGTCGCAAATACGCTGCCAGTACGCAATGCCGGCGCCTCCCAGCGGATCGATCCCGATCTTCAAACCCGCGCCGCGAATCGCTTCGAAATCGATCACATTTTCAAGATCGTTCACATAGGAGGAAACATAATCGTGACGGTGTGTCGTGCTCAGACCTAGTGCGGTCGCATGCGACACGCGCGGTACTCCGTGTAGCCCGTCCGCCATCAGTTCATTCGCACGGTCTTCGATCCATCGAGTCGCCGAAGTATCCGCTGGGCCGCCGCTCGGCGGATTGTATTTGAAGCCGCCATCCTCCGGCGGATTGTGAGAGGGCGTGATCACGATCCCATCCGCCAGCCCCGATGCGCGCCCGCGGTTGTGCGTCAGAATCGCATGCGAGAGCGCCGGTGTAGGCGTAAATCCGCCGTCGGCGTCAATGCAAACGTCGATTCCGTTTGCGGCCAGCACCTCCAGCGCGCTTTGGAAGGCGGGTTCGGATAGCGCGTGTGTGTCCATCGCAAGATAGAGCGGCCCATCGACAGACTCCTGCCGCCGATGCGCGCAAATGGCCTGCGTGATCGCCAGGATATGCGCTTCGTTGAACGAATTCGACAGTGACGATCCGCGATGGCCTGACGTTCCGAAAGCCACGCGCTGCTCGCGCACACCCGGGTCGGGACGGCCCGTGTAGTACGCGGTGATCAGCCGCGGCACGTTGACAAGTTTCGATGCGGCGACAGGCTGCCCCGCGCTTGGATCTACGGCCATGTCAGTCCCTACGCGGCAGCGGCGCGCGCTAGAACATACGGCCCTTCCGGAATCAGCGCAACCGAAGCGCCCGGTGGAAGACCTTCCAACAACGCCGCCACGGCCGAGGCGGGCGTGTCGAAAGATCGACCCCACAATGCCGTCCGGTAGTCACGGGAAATCCCCGGAACGTAGAACAGCACCTCCGCCTTGCGCGTCACCAGCGCCAGCTTCTCGAGCTGCCACTGATCCACTTCGACCGGCTCGCGGCTGATCTTCTCAAGGAACGCGCTATCCGACGGGTTCTCCGTCACCATGCGGCTGAACTCCTCGGCTCCCGGACCCTCGCGGCACTCCGCCAGCAGCAGAATCTTGCCGTCCGGCTTCACGATGTGCGATGCCGCCGTCACGCCCTTCACCGCTTGATAAAAAGTGAGGTCGAGCGGATATCCAGCCGACGTCGTAATCACTGCGTCGGCAGGCTCCGGCATCGTCTCCAGCATTACGCGTGAAACGAATTTGACTCCGCGCCGGTGAGCTTCTTCCGGCTCTCCCGCAAACACCGCCGCAATGGCGCGCGAACCCGTCACCGGGTCCATGCCCCTCGCGAGTGCCACATCGACCAGAAAATGATGCCCCGCCATGCGCGCGATCTCAAGCAGTTCATGGTGCAGCGGATTATCGTCAATCGATCCCTCAACCGACCGCGCATCGCGCATGAACTTCGGGCTGTGCAGAACCTTGATCGTCTCCTGCGCGGCCAGGCCGGGTGCAATCAGCTTCCGCCCGCCGGAAAATCCGAGCATCAGGTGTGGCTCGATGAACCCCAGTGTGATGTGAAGGTCCGCCGCGACGAACTGCTCGTCGATATAGACTGGCGTCCCCGACCGCGTGTTGCCGAGCGCTCGATGCTCGTTCAGCGCCCGCGCGTTGTGGTTCACAATTCGGCAGCTTTGTGCAATATCCGCACCCACGATTTCGTCGATCTCCTCCGCCGTTGCCGGCCGGTGGAGTCCAGTTGCGATGAGGATCGTCACGCCATCGCGCGGTATTCCGAGCGTCTCCAAACGCCGCAGCAGCAAGGGCAGAACGACCCGGTTGGGGGCGGGGCGCGTGATGTCGCAGACTGAAATCGACGCGGTCGATTTTCCGCGAGCAATGGCGTCCAGCGCAGGCAGGGCTGCCTCCACCGCCGCGCGCGCATCGGTTAGAGGCTTAGCCGATCGCGCCTCCAACGTCTGGTACCGAAATCCATCCGGCAAGTTCAACGTGAGGCCTGTTTTGCCGAAGGCGAAATCCAGTTGCATAGAGGCAACGTAACACAGACGAGGCGGTCGCAAGCGTTGGCCCACCGATTGTTAGCTGGACACCCAAGAGGTTACATGGTTCTCGCTGACATCCTGGCCGGTCTAATTGTCGTGTGCTTCGTGCTCTCGATGGTTTCGACGCCGCCGAAACTCGGAAAATGATACTCGCAGTTAAGATCAATTGATCGTTGCTGGGTCGATTCGGGCCCCGAAACCCGTATCGATGCACACTCTCGTTGCAGTCTTACCACTGCAACGCCAGTCCTACTAACTCGTCACGCATTCACCTCTTTCAGAAATTCCTCAGCAATTCTCGTCGCCGCGCCGCGCAAATCATGCCCTTTCCCCGCCACTGCACACCATCGTGTCCGCGCCGGAATCGACTTGATCGCGCTCTCCATCTCCGCAATCGTCCCGAACGGATCGCGCTCGCCATGCACGAATACACACGGAGTCCGCAGGGCCGGGAAGTGCGCCGTGCGCAAGTTGTCCGGCTTGTCCGGCGGATGAAGCGGATACGAAAGCAGCAGCAGCCCTTCCACTAACCCCGGATTCTCCGCCGCTAACATCGAGCTCTGCCGGCCGCCATACGAATGCCCGCCCAGAAAAATTCGACCCCCCACGGCCTCGCGCATCCACTCCACTGCGTGGCGCAATCCTTCGCGATCGCTCGCCGCCGCTGCTGGAAAGGGCGATCCCTTCGGACGCTTCTGTCGAAAAGCAAGGTTGCAACGAAGTACGGCCACGCCAGTGTCCGCCAGCAAATTCGCCACGGACACCAGCAGTGGCGCGTCCGCATTCGATCCCGCTCCGTGCGTCAGCACTAACCCACCCCGAATCGCGCCCGCCGGACGATGCAGCGTGCCCGAAATCGCCGGGTCGGTCTTGTCCGATTGGATATACTCCATAGCTTCCGCTCCTTCCGCTATTCTGGAGGCTTCCATGACATTCCGCCACGCCATGTGCAACGAAGCCTTCGAGCACACGCCGTTTCCCGAGTCCTGTCGCACTCTGCGCACCGCGGGCTACACGGGCATCGAAATCGCGCCGTTCACGCTGTCAGAGGATCCCCGCGATTTTACCCCCGGCCAGCGGCGCGAGTGCCGCCAGACCATCCGCGATGAAGGTCTCGATTTTATCGGTCTGCACTGGATCATGATGAGCCCGAAAGGCCTACATGCCACCACGCCGGATGCCGCGTTGCGCGCGAGAAGTTGGGACCACGTCGCGCATTTGATCGACCTCTGCGCCGATCTCGGGGATGACTGCGTCCTCGTCTTCGGATCGCCCAAACAGCGCTCGACCACCGGCGGCATCAGTGTCGCCGATGCTACCCGCCACTACGTCGACGGATTCGCGAACCTTGCGCCGCATGCCGTCGACCGCGGCGTAAGCCTGCTTGTCGAAGCCCTCCCTTGCGGCCAGTCCGACGTCGTCACCTCTCTCGATGAGGCTGCTGCCATCGTCAAAGAAATCGACAGTCCCGGCGTCCGCACAATGTTCGATGTTCACAACGCAGTCGACGAAACCGAGGACCATTCCGCGCTCATCGAAAAGCATTTCTCCCTCATCCGGCACGTTCACGTGAATGAGATGGACGGCCGCGCCCCCGGGACCGGCGATTACGATTTCCGCCGCTTGCTTGAAACTCTTGCCCGCCTCAATTACCAGCACTGGGTATCGCTCGAAGTCTTCGATTTCAACCCGAGCGCCACAGCCGTTGCCGAAGCCTCATTGCGCTTCCTCGAATCGGAAAGTTCTCACATCTCATGAACAAATTCGTGGTCACGGGAGGTGCCGGATTCATCGGATCGGCCCTTGTTCGCGGCCTGCTGCAACAAGGCGCGGATACCGTCGTCGTGATCGACAATCTCCTCACCGGTCACCTGAAAAATCTGGATGGCGTCGCGGGGAACATCGAGATGCATTGTCACGACATCCGCAGTTATGAGAAGCTCGCGCTCGTCATGCAAGGAGCCGACGTGGTGTTCCACGAGGCTGCCATTTCGTCAGTTCCGCGCTCCATCGACGAGCCCGCGCCCTCTCACGAAGCCAATATCGACGGCACTTTCAACGTGCTGCGCGCCTCTGCCGAAGCCGGCGTGCGGCGCGTCATCTATGCGGCGAGCAGTTCCGCGTACGGCGATTCCGACGTGCTCCCTAAGGTTGAGACCATGATTCCGCGGCCCAAATCTCCCTATGCCGTGCAAAAGCTGACCGGTGAATATTACATGAGCGTCTTCGCATCCTGTTTCGGCCTGGAAACCGTCAGTCTGCGCTACTTCAATGTGTACGGGCCGCGCCAGGACCCCGGCAGCCCCTATTCCGGCGTGCTCTCGCTCTTCATTAAGTGCATTCTCGCGCGACAGGCCCCCACTATTTTCGGCGATGGCGAGCACTCCCGCGACTTCACTTTCGTCGAAGACGTCGTCGCCCTGAACCTCAAAGCCGCCCAGGCCCAGAACGTCTCCGGCAATATGTACAACGGCGGCAACGGCGGACGCATCACGCTCAATGAGGCATGGCGCCTGCTCCAGAAATTCGAAGGCGTTGATCTGCCGCCGAATTATGCCGCGCCGCGCCCTGGCGACGTGCGCGATTCCCAAGCCGATACCACGCTCGCCGTTCGGGACCTCGGCCATGCCCCACGATTCACCTTCGAAGAGGGCCTGCGCCGCACGCTGGAGTGGTATCGCGAAAGCTCTTGAGCGCATGTCGCCCGATACCCGTGACGATCCAAACGGCGTTAACCTTATCGCGGAGCGCGCTCGGCAGGGAGCGATTCCTTGGACCGGGCCACTCACTTTGGTTGCGGCTCGGACCACGTTGTTGGTGACCGGCCAAGCTCTTGTGGCCTTGATTTATCTGCTCCGGCACAATCCCTCGCCGTGGCGCGCCGCTGCACCCCGGCGGACAGTCTTTTGCCGACTTCGGATGCTTGCTGCTCATGCGGCATTTCCTAAAGGGCGAAGGACTGCGAGTGCCGGATCTTTTGGGTCCGCTTCGTTTCCGGCATGGCCAAGGTTTTCTGTTAGGGCTACTCTATTTCGTTATCCTGCTGCCTACATTCATGGTCGGGAGCGCGGTCAGTAGCCTGATCGCTTACGGTTCGCCGGGACATCGCCGCCTCCGAGAATAAGATTGACGCCTTTGGCGGGATGCCATGAGAAGGACTTGATGCCGCGGAAGCGCTCAATGGTCAGACGATAGATGACCGGCACACTCATTTGGCATCCATCAGTCTTACTCCTCGTCATCCTCGGTTGTTCCAATATCGCCCGCTTCCTCCGTGGGAACAAGGGGAACTATCTGTCCCGCAAAATACTCCTTCAACCGCGTAACCAGCATTTCCGCAGTCGTTCCGCCGGTAGCAAGTTTCTCGGCGAACTGCCTGCCAGGATGCAGGACGTCCCAGGGAGACCGGTATTGCGTCGCGCGGCGCTTGCCGGGGTCCTTGTTGCCGAATCCGTCGATGACCAGGTTCCAGATGGGCCTGAACTGTTCGATCATCATGTTTTCACCCAAGGGAATCCAGATGTCATCGGCGATCAGCGACCGGAAATGAAAGTCCGCAAGATCAAGATTGGCCGCCTCGTCGATCGAGCCGGCATGCTGCCGTAAACGATCCCGGAGCGCCCTGCCCTTTGAGGCGTCGAACGACAGGCCGCCCTTGCGCGCGCCCTTCGGGACGGCCTTGCCTACATAAATAGGCTGCTCAAACACGCTGTTCTGATTCTTTTCAGCCACCGGCCCATAGGCTTCGAACCCGTCGGCATAGTAAATCGCGTACACGCCGGCGCCAACCAACTCGGGTATCTGCGTGAGCGGTACCACCGGACTGAACAGAAGGGCTTCGGCCACACTGCGGCCGAGATTCATTTTGTCGAGGGGGTTATAAGGAGTTGCCATCGTTCAGCTTTCTCCCGTGAGAGAAAGCAGGGTTGTTGCGACGGAACTGGCAACCACCTGGGCCAGGCGCACGGGAACGGCGTTGCCCAGCTGCCGCATTGCCTCGGACCAGGCCCCGCGGAAAATATAATCGTCCGGGAAGGTTTGCAGGCGCGCCGCCTCCCGCACTGTGAAGTAGCGGACCGACCCATCGGCGCGCGCGAGCATATTCTCTCCGCCCGGCACGCCGTGATCGCCCGCCTTGAGCGTCTTGGCGGGTTCGTCGAGCGGGCTGCCGGTATGTCCGGGATAGCTGCGGGCGCCGGGATTGAACCGGTGATTCAGCACCTTGTTGTCAAGGAATCTTTCGGGATCGGGCAGATCGCTGATGGCATCCCGTACCGTGAGCCAGGGCACCGTCCCCCCCTCGAACAATTGGCCGTGCTTGAGTCTCTCCAGGCGCGTAGCCTGCCGCGACTCCAGCGTGGGTCGGTGTTTTTTCGCCACTTCGTGCCTATCCCAGTACTCGCCCGTAATCCATTTGGAGGCAAGCAGCGCGTCCTCAAAATGGGTTTCGGGGGGAAAGCTCCACTCCACTCCCAGGTCCGCGCGGAAGCCGACGATGAAGACGCGTTCGCGCTTCTGCGGAATGCCGTAATCCGCGGCATTGAGTACCTCGGAGATTACGTTGTATTCACGGGCGCCGCGCGATGTGCCATAGGTTTCGAGGCGGCGGCAATGCTCGCGCCAGGGCTCGCCCTTTCGGCGGGCAAGGCTCGGAAAGCTCAGCTTCAGCCGGATATATTCGAAGTACGTGGCGAAGGTCTCGCGTTTCAGCCCCTTGACGTTCTCGAAGATGAACGCCTTCGGCCGCAGCTCGCGCACCGCGCGCACCGCCTCGGGGAACATATCGCGATCGTCCATGAAGCCGCGGTGCTTGCCGCCAACGGAGAACGGCTGGCACGGGGGACCGCCGGAGACAACCATCACCTCCCCTCCCAGTGTTCCGTAATCGAAGGCGCGCACGTCGGCATGATGCAGCGGCCATTTATCGACGTTATGGGCATGATGCCGCTGATTCTCGCGGAACGTCTCACAGGCGTCGGCATTCCATTCGATCACCGCGGCATGGTTGAAACCGGCGTTGGCCATGCCAATCGCCAGTCCGCCAGCGCCCGCGAAGAGTTCAACGCTACGCATCGAGAAACCTCCTGATCCGGTATTCCAGACGCTCCGCATCCTTGATTTCGCATTCCCAGATGTTCAGCACCTTCCATCCCTCCCGCGCAAGCGCCCTTTTACTCTTTTCGTCCCTGGTCTTGTTTCCTTTAAGCTTCGGCTCCCAAAATTCAAGGCGGGATTTCGGCATTCGGGCCAAGGCGCAATTATTATGGCGGTGCCAGAAGCAGCCATGAACGAAAATGACCTTCCGCCGCGGTCGGAACACGAGATCCGGGCAGCCCGGCAGCTCGCGGGCATGAAGGCGATATCGGTAGCCGAGCGCGAAAACGAGTTTGCGGACGAACAGCTCCGGGCGCGAATTCTTGGAGCGCACGCGCGCCATGATTTCGGATCGTTCCTCGGGCGTGAGCGAGTCCACAAGGCCTTATTCTCCACTGAATCGCGCAAGCAGCGGCCACTGATCCGCCACGTATTTCTCGACCGCTTCGCGCACGACCCAAGCTATGGACACCTTCTTGCGCGTGGCGAGATCCTTGATGGTCTTGTACAATTCGGGCGGGAATGTAATCGACGCGCGCGGCTGCGATCCGCGCTTCGGCTTGTCCCGTTCCCGTTTCGTTGCCGCCATAGCTGCTCCTCCGCTGAATACACCACGCTACACCGCCGCGGTGCAGAAACAAACAATATCATGCCTTCATGTTTCGGAAACGATCTGCCGCGGAGGATCTGGCGCGACGCTCGGGAAGTTTGCCGGTGTGGGCCGTGATCTACAGTGTAAGCGCCGGGTGGATTATCTGGTCGGCTATTGAGGAAATGACTTGTCAAGGTTATGCTCTGCCGCGGATCGAGGTCTTGGCACGCCGCCCTGTGGTGGCCTTGGCTGTCGTGGGTTTCTGGTGGACTCTGCAGCATAGCGCCCTTCCGTTGACTCTGGATTGGCGCTACATCGCCTGGCGTTTCGGCGCGTTCCTTCCCGGCGTAATTGTGGACATGCTCCTTTACCGGAGAACCCGCCGTTTGGCGCCGCTGATTATCTCCCACTGGCCCATGGATATCGTGGCAGCGGTTGTCACTTTGATATGAAGTGCCAATAAACCGCTCTTGATACCATCGATCATGTCCTTCCGCGCCGTCGCGCTCTTCGTTATCCTCACCTCCTGCGTGCAAGCTGAAACCTTCTCCCAACTGACCGACCGATATTTCGACGGCTGCTATTTCCGCTACTCGCCCACCGCCGGAACCGCCGCCGGATTCCATCAATACGACACCAAGCTGGAAGATTTCTCGCGCTCGGCCATCGACGCTCAAGTCGCGTCTCTGCGAAATTTCGAAGCCGATTTCGTCAAGCAACCCGGCTCACCCGATCGCGATCTCATCCTCGCCAATATTCGCGGCACCCTCGTTCAGCTTGAGTCCATTCGGGGATGGGAGCGCAATCCCGATGTCTATTCCAGCGGCCTCAGCGGCAGCATCTTCACCATCATGAGCCGCACTTTCGCGCCTCCCGCCGACCGCCTGAAATCCGTTATCGCCCGCGAAAAGCAAGCGCCCCAGGTGTTCGCCGCTGCCCGCGCCAATCTCAAAAATCCGCCTCGTGTCTATACCGAAGTCGCGCTGGAACAGCTTCCCGGCATCGTCAGCTTCTTTGAAAAAGATGTGCCTCTAGCTTTCACCAAAGTCACCGACAAACCGCTGCTCGACGATTTTCACCGGACGAACCAAACCGTAATCAAGCTTCTCAACGACTATCAACAATATCTGAAATCCGACGTTCTGCCGCGCTCGAACGGTGATTTCCGTATCGGCGCCGACAACTTCCGCAAGCGCCTGCTGTATGACGAAATGGTGGATACGCCGCTCGATAAGCTCCTCGACATCGGTTACGCCAACCTCCGTTTCAATCAGGATCGCTTCCGTAAAGTAGCCGCGCAGATCGATCCCAAGCGCCCCCCGCAGCAGATCCTGGAAGAGGCCGAGAAGGACCACCCCGCGCCTGGAAAACTCCTGCAGGCGTTTCGCGACGTGCTCGGAGGCCTACAGAATTTCATCAACGCCAAGAAGATCATCACGATCCCATCGCCCGTCCTGCCCATACTCGAAGAGACGCCGCCCTTCGCACGCGCCCTCACTTTCGCGTCCATGGATACGCCCGGTCCTTACGAGAAGGTCGCTAAAGAGGCTTTCTTCAACGTCACTCTTCCCGAGTCAAGTTGGAAGCCTCAGCAGGTCGAGGAGCACATGGCCGCCTTCAACCGCGGCGTCATCATCAGCACCGCCATTCATGAAGCCTACCCCGGTCACTACGTGCAGTTTCTTTGGATGCAACACGTCAATTCCAAAGTGCGCAAGCTCCTGGGAGCTTCCTCCAACGCCGAGGGCTGGGCCCACTATTGCGAACAGATGATGCTCGACGAAGGTTACGGCAACGGCGACTTGAAGCTTCGCCTCGGCCAGTTGCAGGATGCGCTGCTGCGTAACGCCCGCTACATCGTTGGGATGCAGATGCACACCGGCAAAATGACCTTCGATCAGGGTATCGATTTCTTCGTCAAAGAAGGCTACCAGACGCGCGCCATCGGGGAACGCGAAACCAAGCGCGGAACTTCCGACCCCACCTACCTTTACTACACGCTCGGCAAGCTGGAAATTCTTAAATTGCGTGAAGACTATCGAAACATGAAGGGCAACGTCTTTACACTGGAAGAGTTTCATAATAGATTTATGGAACAAGGTTTCCCGCCCATAAAAATCGTTCGCCGGGCGATGCTCGGCAATGACAGTCCCGTGCTCTAGCGGCTGTAACCCGCGCGGTCTTGTGTCACCATCAATAACAAGAGGATCCCGCTGATTTTGAAAGTATCGATAACCGCGTTTGTAGCTATCGTTTTGCTTGCCGGCTTCACCGCTTCGTGTTCCCGCAACGAGTCTGCCGGTGGCCAGCCCGCTGCTCCGCCCCCAGTGGCTGTGCGCGCCGTGGCAGCTCGCGCCGTCGATGTCCCCCTGGAAGTCGCCTCGATCGGCAACGTCGAAGCCGTGTCTACGGTCGACGTGAAGCCGCGACTGACCGGCCCCGTTCTGCGAGTCCTGTTCCAGGAAGGCCAGGACGTCAGCAAGGGCGATCTGCTTTTCGAGCTCGATTCCCAGCCGCTGCTGCGCCAAATCGCCGAAATCGAAGCCAATCTGGCGCGCGATGCCGCCAATGAAAAACAGGCTCGGGCCAACATCGCCAAAGATCAGGCGACTTTGAAGAACGCCCAGTCTATCGCCGCGCGCGGCACACAGCTTGCCAAGGAAGGCATCTTCTCGCGCGAACAAACCGAGCAAGTCGTATCCGCGGCGGATTCCGCCAAGGCTTCGCTCGACGCCGATCAGGCCGCCCTCGAAAGCGCGCAGGCCGCGGTCAAAGCCGATAATGCACGCCTGGCGCAGACTCGCTTACAGCTCACCTACACCAAGATCTTCGCCCCGATCTCGGGCCGCGCCGGCGCTATCCCTGTTAAGGAAGGCAATGTCGCCAAAGAGAACGACACCACCCTGGTGACGCTGCTCCAGGTGACTCCCGTATACGTCTCCTTTTCGGTTCCGGAGAACCTGCTCGCCGAGGTCCGCCGGTACAACTCCGGTCATCCGCTTGCGGTCACCGCCGTTACGTCCGATGGTGCCACCGTCACCGGCAGTCTGCGTTTTATCGATAGCGCGGTTGACACCACTACCGGCACCATCAAGCTGAAAGCGTCCTTCGACAACGCCGCCCGCAAGCTCTGGCCTGGCCAGTTTGTGAACGTCCGCGCGCGTCTTCTGGTCGAGCACGACCGCATTTCCGTTCCTTCGCGCACGGTGCAAACCGGCCCTCGCGGAAAATACGTGTGGGTGATGAACCGCGACACCACCGTTTCCATGCGCGTCGTCAACGTCCTGCGTAATTACACCACTCCGGAAACCGGCGAACAGGCCATCGTCGGGTCGGGTTTGCAGCCCGGCGAAATGGTAATCTCCGAAGGGCAGATGCGTCTTATGCCCGGTGCGCACGTGCGTGTTTTGCCGCCCAACGCTCCCTCGCCGACGGACAATCCGAGTTCAGCGACTTAGGAGCCCTTCGATGAATTTCACCGATTTCTTCATCCGCCGCGCCGTCACCACCACCCTATTGATGGTCGCGATTCTGGCCTTCGGAATCCTCAGCTACACGACGCTCCCGGTCAGCGATCTCCCGGCCGTCGAATATCCCACCATTCAGGTGCAAGCCGCCCTGCCTGGGGCGAATCCCGATGTGATGGCATCGTCGGTTGCCACGCCGCTAGAAAAAGAATTCTCCAACATTGCCGGCGTCGCCACCATGTCGTCATCCAGCTCCCTAGGCTCGACCGACATCACATTGCAATTCGACCTCAGCCGTAGCATCGACGCGGCCGCGCAAGATGTCCAGGCTGCCATATCGCGCGCGGGAGGCTCTCTTCCCACTGGCATGCCGTCGCCGCCTTCCTATCAAAAGGTCAACCCCGCCTCGCGCCCAGTACTCTACATGGGCATCCACGCGGCGACCATGAGACTTTCCGATCTGGACGAATACGCCGAGACTCTCATTGCTCGGCGGATCTCCATGGTCAGCGGCGTCGCCCAGGTGCAAGTCTATGGAGCCAAGAAATATGCCGTTCGCATCCAGGCCGATCCCGATAAACTTGCGGCGCGCCAGGTCGGTCTTGAAGAAGTGCGGGACGCTTTAAGCCACGGCAACGTGAATCTGCCGGCAGGATCTTTGTACGGCATCAGTAAAGCCTATACGGTTCAATCCAACAGCCAGCTCGGCGCCGCGTCGCAATTCGCCCCGCTGATCGTGACTTACCGCAACGGCAATCCGGTGCGGCTAGGCGAGTTGGGCAACGTGCTGGATAGTGTAACCGTCGATAAATCGGAGTTCTGGGTCAAGAACAATCGGGCGATGGTTCTGGCAGTCCAAAAACAGCCGGGCACCAATACTGTCGAGGTGGTCGAGGGTATCAAGCAATTGCTCCCGTCGCTGAAGAAGAACATGCCGGCGGGGATCTCATTCGAGGTGATCTTCGATGCTTCGCAGAATATTCGCCAATCCATCTCCGATGTGAAGATGACGCTGGCCCTGACCATCGCGCTGGTGATCCTGGTCATCTTCGTTTTCCTCCGGAACTTCTCGGCGACATTGATTCCGAGCCTTGCCGTTCCACTTTCGTTGCTCGGCACATTCGGCGTGATGAAGCTACTCGGATTCACCATAGACACGTTATCGATGATGGCGATGACGCTTTCCGTCGGCTTCGTGGTGGATGACGCGATCGTGATGCTGGAGAACATCGTCCGGCATATGGAGATGGGCAAAACGCGCATGCAAGCCTCCATCGAAGGGGCGCGCGAAGTGGGCTTCACCATCATCTCGATGACCATTTCCCTGGTCGCCGTCTTCATCCCGGTCTTGTTTCTCGAAGGCATCATCGGCCGCCTGCTCCGCGAGTTCTCCATCACCATCGCCGTCGCCGTTCTCATCTCGGGCGTGATCTCCCTGACCTTGACCCCGATGCTGTGCAGCCGCTTCTTGCGCGAGGAAAAGAACCACGGGCGTTTCTACCGGACTACCGAAAAGTTCTTCGACTGGCTGAACAATGGCTATCGACGTTCGCTCGAATTCGTGGTGCACCATCGCCTGCCGGTGCTGGTCGCGAGTATCGCGCTCACCATCGTCACCGGCTATCTGTTTGTCGTCACGCCCAAGAGTTTTCTGCCTACGGTCGACACCGGCGTGATCTTCGGAGGCACGGAAGCCTCGGAAGATACGTCCTACGACGAAATGGTTAAGCTGCAGCGGCAGGCCGCGAGCGTCGTGTCCTCAAATCCTTGGGTAACCTCATATGTCACCGGCACCGGCGGCTTTCGCGGGCAGAATGAGGGCTTCTTCTTCATGCATCTCAAAGAAGATCGGAAGCGCCCCAAGGCCAACCAGATCATCGGGCAACTGCAAGGTGGTTTCGCCAAGATTCCGGGTCTCTCGGTTTTTTTACAGATCCCGCCGCTGCTAACACTCGGGCAGAGTGAAGGCCGCAGCCAGTTCTCCGTCGCGCTGCAGGATGCTGAAACCAACACGCTCTATAAATGGGCTCCGCGCATGGAAGAGAAGCTTCGATCGCTGCCGCAGCTCACGGACGTATTCAGCGACTTACGCCTTAGCAGTCCGCGCCTGAACGTCGATATCGATCGCGACCGCGCACTCGCGCTGGGCATTACTCCCGACGCCATCGCCAACACCCTCTACACCGCATACGGCGATCGCATCGTCTCTAAGATCACTGCCGCCTCGAACGAATACGACGTCATTCTCGAGGTGCTGCCCGAATATCAGCGCGACCCGGCGGCTCTTTCGAAACTCTACATCCGCTCGACGAACAATAAGCTGGTGCCGCTCTCGGCCGTCACTAAGGTGTCCGAAGGCGTCGCTCCGTTGAGCGTGAATCACATCGGGCAGTTGCCCGCCGTCAATTTCCAGTTCAACTTGAAACCCGGCGTCGCGCTAAGCGAGGCCACCACGCAGATTGAGGAAGCCGCCCGCCAGATCGGGCTTCCCGACACTATGAGCTTCTCTTTCCAGGGCAGCGCGCAGGCATTCCAAAACTCTCTGCGCGGCCTGGCGATTCTGCTGATTATCGCGGTGGTCGTGATCTACCTGGTACTGGGCGTTCTCTACGAGAGCTTCATTCACCCCATTACGATTCTTTCCGGACTTCCCTCCGCCGGATTAGGCGCCCTGCTCACCCTCCTCATGTTCGGTGACGATCTCAACCTTTACAGCTTCGTCGGAATCATCCTGCTGATCGGCATCGTCAAGAAGAACGCAATCATGATGATCGATTTCGCCATCGCCGCGCAGCGTAACGAAGGCAAGAGCGCCGAAGAAGCGATCTTCGAAGGCTGTCTGCAGCGTTTTCGCCCGATCATGATGACGACCATGGCCGCGCTCTTGGGCACGCTGCCGATCGCGATCGGCGCTGGTGCGGGCGGGGAAGCGCGGCGGCCGCTGGGACTAGCGGTTGTCGGCGGCTTAGTCGTGTCGCAGGTGTTGACGCTCTACATCACGCCGGTGATTTATGTCTATCTCGATCGCTTCCAGAGCGGCAAGAAAGCTCGGGCGCTCAGCCCAGCGGGCGCGCATTCCGAACCTGTTGAAGCGCGCGCGTAACGGTCGCCGACTTGCGATTGCTCTTGAGTGCGCCTAGATATTGAGCCCAAACGCTTTTTTTATCGCTTGGTCGGCACGGGACATAGCCTCATTATCAACTGTGCCGAGCAATCTCACGAAGCGGCGCCGATCAACCGTTCTAATTTGGGTGAATTTGGGTGAAAACCGCGACGGATGGATCGGTGCAACCATCGTAGTCAAACCAAACCCGTTTGATACGTTGTTCTGAAGAACAAGCGCCGGTCGGGTTTTCCTGATTTCATGCCCTACTGTTGGGTCGAGCGCCGCGAGATAGATTTGCCCGCGGCGGGGCCATGTGTCTTCGGAGATGCCTGCGGTTTTTCTTGTTCTGTGAGCTGCCATGATTCGTTGTCGACGGCAGCCCAGTCAAAAAGCGACCTCGCTGTCGAGGTCCCGATCGCGGATGCTCGCGATTTTTAGTTTTTCGCGAACGCTTTCAATACTCCGGGCTGCCACGTAATGCTGCGGCGCTTGATCGATTAGGCGACTGCGTTCCCCTTTTTTTACCAGACGATCTATCGTGATGATTGTCGTCTCAGGAAGAATAACGTTAATGCGCTTTGCCATGGGTTCGGGTGCAGGTGAACTACCCGCCTCCTTGTTCATCGGCGACGTGGGCCGTCCCTACTTGCGCGCGTCGCTCGGGGCATGGAAAGTGGGCAGCGGACATCGAAGAGATGCTCAGTTACCCGATGAGTACGGGCCGAAAGTTTGACGAGGTTCTGCGGGTCCTCGATTCGATTCAGCTCACGGCAGCCCATAAAGTCGCGACTCCTGTGAACTGGAGGCACGGTGAAGATGTGAATATCGTGGCGGCCGGAAGGCACCCAAGCCTTACCTCCGGATCGTCCCTCAGCCACGGTAACTGCCATGTAGAATCAGCTCCGTGCAACGCGAAGTGGCCCGTTCAACGGCCTCGGAGTTATCTTCGACGGCATTTTGATAAATCTCGCCGAGGCCGATTCGCAGTTGATAACAGAGCAAATTGTCCAAGCTCGTTGGACCTTCCTCGAAATAGCATGCTTGGCGTTCCATGCGGTCGAGCCACGTTCGCCAATAGAATATATTGGCGATCTCGTAAACCGGATCGCCGATCATGGCTTCCGACCAATCGATCACGCCCGTGATGCGGAGTCCGTCAGTGAGCACGTTGTTCGATCCGAAATCGCCATGGACAAGCCGGCGTATTTCGGGACAACCGTCGGCAAGAACATCGAGCTTATCCAAGAACCGCGCGACCCGTGCCATGTCGACCCGC
>JBBROU010000108.1:0-17803 GCA_038229055.1 Bryobacterales bacterium
AGACGCGTGCGAATCTCCATGGTGCGAGACCACCCGTGAAAGGCTGAAAGCAAACTGGTTTCGACCTTCTCAACGCGCTTATCCACGTACTCCATCATTCGCCTCTCCATCTGCTCGGCGTGGGTCAGAAGCCGCGTTTCCATCTGTTCGGCATGGGTCAGTAACCGCGTTTCCGTCTCCGCAACGTGCGCCATCAGCCGCGTTTCCAGCTCCGTGGAGCGTCCCAACGAGCGCGCTTCCAGGTCCGTGGAGTGCGCCAACAAGCGCGCTTCCATATCCATCAGATCCTGCTTGATCACTGGCGACTGCGAAGAGTCTTGTGCCATAGACCTCCAGTGTGCCACAAACCCATACCCTTCGATTCCCTGCCCTACACTATAAATATGCACGCCGATAACCCGCTGCTCCACATCCACTTCGAAATTCCATTCGATCAGGTGCGTGCCGGGCATGTGGAACCCGCCATCGCCGAACTTCTGGATGACGCTCAAAAGAAGCTTGAGGCCCTCGCCGCGGAAACCGCGCCTCGCACGTTCGACAACACCCTCATCGCTCTCGAGAAAGTCACCGAGCGGCTAGCCTATGCGATGAGTGTAGTGAGCCATATCGAAGCCGTCGCAACCAGCCCGGAAATGCGCGTCGCCTACAACGCCGTGCAGCCGCCGGTCAGTGCGTTCTATTCCGGCATTCCTCTTCACGAAGATCTTTGGAAGGCGATGCAGACCTATGCGGCCACGGCCGAGGCGCAGCACCTTTCCGGCACGCGCCGGCGCTTCTTAACCAAGACCATGGACGCGTTTCGCCGCCACGGAGCCGAACTCGACGCCGCCGGCAAAACGCGAATGGCCGAGATCGACGTCGAACTCAGCAAACTGACGACCAAGTTTTCCGAGAATGTTCTCGATTCAACGAACGCATTCGAACTGCTGATCGAGGATGAGTCCAAGCTTGCCGGCCTTCCGCCCACCGCGGTTGCCGCGGCGCGCCAGAGTGCGGAAAAGAAGGGCAAGTCCGGGTGGCGCTTCACGCTTCAGGCTCCGAGTTACAGTCCGCTCATGACCTACCTCGACGACCCGGAAATTCGTCAGCAGGTCTACCTCGCCTACGCCCGCCGTGCCTCGGAGGAACCGTTCGACAATCGGGACCGAGTCGCGGAAATCATCGGACTTCGCCACGAAAAAGCTCGCCTGCTTGGATTCGACAACTTTGCCGATCTGGTACTCAACGACCGCATGGCTCATCAGGGCAACCGCGCCATGGCCTTCCTTGTGGATCTCAAATCCAAGACCGAAGCCGCCTTCGATCGTGAAAATCGCGACTTGCAGCAATTTGCTGGGCGCGAGCTGAACGCCTGGGATATCGGCTATTACGCCGAGAAGCAGCGCGAGGCTCTGTATGATTTCGACGAAGAAGAGTTGCGCCCGTACTTTTCCACGGCGCGCGTTGTCGCCGGGATGTTCGACATCGTCCAGCGGCTCTACGGTATTCAAGTTGTCGAGCGCGCCGGTGCTCCCGTCTGGCATCCTGACGTTCGTTATTACTTCATCCACGATGAAAACGGCGATCTGCTCGGTGCCTTTTATGCCGACTGGTATCCGCGCGAGGCCAAGCGCGGCGGAGCCTGGATGGACGGTTTCATCACCGGCATCGATCATCCTCTGCACCCGGAGCCGCATGTCGGCACCATCTGCGGCAATCTCACACCCCCGGTTGGCGACAAGGCCGCGCTGCTCACCCACCGTGAGGTCGAGACGATTTTTCACGAGTTCGGGCACCTGCTGCACCACACACTCAGCCGTGTGGAAGTCAAGAGCCTCGCCGGCACCAACGTTGCATGGGATTTCGTCGAGTTGCCGTCACAAATCATGGAAAACTGGTGCTGGGAACGTGAGGCTCTCGACCTGTTCGCGCTTCATTACGAAACCGGCGAGCCCCTCCCTGCCGACCTGTTCCAGAAGATGAAACGCGCCAAAAACTTCCGCGGCGCCAATAACCAGATGCGTCAGCTTGGCTTTGGCATCATCGATCTGGCGCTGCATGTGGAGTACTCGCCCGTGCGCGATGGTGACGTCATGGCCTACTCGAGAAATCTCTTACAGCCGTTTTCCGCCGCGCCGTTGCCGCTCGATCACGCACTCATTGCAAGCTTCACGCACCTGTTCGGAAGCCCCGTGGGCTACGGTGCCGGCTACTATTCCTACAAGTGGGCCGAGGTGCTCGATGCCGACGCGTTCACCCGTTTTCGCGAAGAAGGAATCTTCAGCCGCAAGGTTGGAACGCACTTTCGTGAGCAGATTTTATCCAAGGGCGATAGCGAAGATCCGGCCGTGCTCTACCGCGGCTTCATGGGCCGCGACCCGGACCTCTCGGCGCTGCTCGAACGCTCTGGATTGTTATCCTAGGCCAGCATGTTTCTCAAAATCCTCTCGCACCCGGTGTTCAACTCGCTGAACTTCTACATGCCGATGATTGTCGACCTGTCGCATCCGTTGGTCATGTTAGCGGGTGAGAACGGCTCCGGAAAATCGACGCTCTTGCATTCGATCCAATACGCGCTCAAGGGCGACAAAGCGGACGGCTATGCCTACACTCTCGATCGCGGCGGCGTCGCCGTCGACAAGACTTTTCTATTCGACGCCGAACAACACAACCCGCGCACGCAGCTCGAATATTTCAAAGATCAGCCGGAAATGCTGGAATTCCTGCGGATGGCGAGTCACGGCCAGGTGATGCTGTCGATGTTCCGTCAGAACTTCCCCGCCCTGCCAGACGGTACCATCCTGCTGCTCGACGAGCCCGAGATGGCGTTGTCGACTTCCAACCAACGGCGCGTACTGAAGATGATGATGGAACTGGTGGATCGCAAAAAGTTCCGCATCATCTGCGCGACGCACTCGCCGGTGCTGCTGGATGCGCCCGAAACCTACGTCATCAATCTGGATAAACATGTGAACCGCGCCATTGTCGATGAGACGCTCGGCGTCGAAGGCAGCAGCACAATCCAGTAAAAAGTCGCGCTAGCGCGGTTCGAAGCGGAAGTGCGCGACCACCCGGCTATCGACTGGTTTGCCTTTGATGCGGGCCGGATCGAAGTTCCAGCGAGTCGCTGTTCCCAGCACGATATCGCGAAGCTGCGCGTCACTGTTCTTGGAGAGCAGCAGGACTTGTGACACACGTCCGTCCTTCGCGACCGTGAGGCGGACATCGACGGGTGTGAGGCCGGTCAACGCGCGCGCGACACTGTTTGGCACGATCGGTTTTGGATCGTGGATCGGCCGGGCCGGCACGAAATCGTCTCCGGCTTTGTAGCTGTGGTGCTGCATTTGCGAGAGCAGCGGGACCCGGTTGATAGTGCGGCGAACGATGGATTCGTCCATCGGCTCGAAATCGACGCCGGCGTTTATGGGGGATGCGGCTAGCGGGTGATGAACAGTTTTGGGCAGCGAGTTAAGCGCATCGGGCGGCGCTACCTTTGCCGTGAGCGCGGGCGGGTCGGGCGCAGTCTGCACTGCGCGCGGACGCGGCGACGGGATCTCCATTTTTGGCTGATCGGGTCTAATCGGAATTGCGGGAGCAATGCGTTTCAACCGCACCGATCGCCCAGGCCCCGGAATCGTGACTCGAGCTTCAGGCCGTTTGTCAGCAGACTGGCGACTTTGCACCTCGGTCCGTCTAGTCTGTTGCGCGGGATGTCGATCGTTCAGCCACGGAACCACAAAGGCCGCGAGACCCCCTACCGCGAACGGCAGCAGCAGAAGTCCCGATCGGAACGCACTTCTTTGCCGGGGCACCGTCTCAACCGGTGGAATAAAGACTGGTTGGCGCGAAGGCGCAATGTCCTCGTGAGCCTCAGGCTGGTGCGCGGGCAAATTCGATTCAAACGGAAACGGCAGGTAGCTTTGCTTGCGGTTGATCTCGCCATCTTCCCAAAAGAAGAAGCCGGCTTGCGGCGGATCGTCGGGACGGATCAATAAGAAAACTTGAGATGGATTGGCGAAATAATCGCAAGCAACCGTATGGTCGGTTTCGTCAAGATATAGACCTGGACGGGTGTGGGTCCTAAAATATCCGACCACCTGCAAAACTCTTCGATTGTGATATTTAGCCAAATTTCGCTGGAGACCGATACGATCGCGAGGAGACAGATCGAACGATGCGCCACGCCGATGTTCGCTGGGCACGAGACGGAAGTCACTAATGTGCACCACGTCATCGTGGGTAGTTCCGAGGAGCAGGCCGCCAATTTCGGATTGCCTGTCTTCGATCAATGGCCCGCGTGAAATCTCTTGCCGGAGGCGGTCGATCAGACCCAAGTCGAGGTCGACGAGCACGGGACTGACACCGATGCCCCAACGGTAGCGCGATGCAACGGACATACTGCTCTTCGAGTTAGCAATTCGCGGGCCGAATGGTGGGCACGAGCAGATTCGAACTGCTGACCTGCCGCTTAGGAGGCGGCTGCTCTATCCATCTGAGCTACGTGCCCAACTGGGCACTATTGTAGCGGTTTAGGGCCCGGCGGCCAATGTCGGTGCGGTAGTGCATGCCGTCGAAGTGAATGGGACGGATAGCTTGGTAAGCAGCGTCGACGGCTGCGGGAAGAGTGGGGCCGGAGGCTGTGACTCCTAAGACGCGACCTCCCGCAGTCTCGATGCCGTGCGCGCCCTGCGTGGTCCCAGCGTGGAACACGACGCCGGACGATCGATCGAGACCTGTAATCGGAAGGCCCGCGGGAAAAGCGCCGGGGTAGCCGCCCGACGCGAGGACGACGCAGACGGAGGGACTGCGGGACCACTCGAGTTGGACGTCGCGAAGACGGCCTTGCGCCGAGGCGAGAAGAACCTGGGCGAAGTCGCTGCGGAGGCGGTGCATGAGAGGCTGTGTTTCCGGGTCGCCGAGGCGTACGTTGAATTCGAGCACTTTGGGCCCGGATGCGGTCAGCATAAGGCCGGCGTAGAGGAATCCGGTGAATCCGGTAGCGGCGACCGTCGCCCGGATTACCGTGTTGAGCACGAGTTCGGTCTGGGCCGCGGTAAGGAGAGAATCGTCGCTATACGCGCCCATGCCGCCGGTGTTGGGTCCTTGATCGTTGTCGAAAACGCGCTTGTGATCCTGCGCGGGGGCGAGAGGAAGGGCGTCGCGTCCGTCGCACAGGGCGATGAAACTGACTTCTTCACCGGTCAGGAACTCTTCGATCACCAGATTGGGACCTAACGCGGGCAGTGCGGCGAGCGCTTCGGCCCGATTTGCGGCGATGACGACGCCTTTTCCGGCGGCGAGACCGTCGGCTTTGAGCACGACGGGGTAGGCGAACCGGTCGAGGGCCGTGAGCGCTTCGGAGTGCGACGCGGTGTTGACGAAGGCAGCCGTGGGAATTTTCAGCCGTTCGAAGAAGCGCTTGGCGTAAATTTTGCTGCCTTCGAGGCGCGCCATCCCGGCCGTGGGACCGACGATGAGGCGGTTCGCGGCCTGGAAGGCGTCGACCACGCCCGCTACGAGGGGAACTTCCGGACCTACCACCGTCAGATCGGGGTTGATTTCGTTGGCAACGGCCAGAAGCGCGTTGGGAGTGAGGTCGGGTACCGGAAGACAGGCCGCTATTTGCGCGATTCCTGGGTTCCCAGGGGCGGCATAGAGGCGCTTCACGGACGGGCTTTGCGCCAAGCGCCACGCGAGGGCGTGTTCGCGGCCGCCGCCGCCAATAATCAGGATGTTCACAGAGAATACAATGATATCAATGCAGGAAGATTTCGACGTGATCGTGGTAGGCGCGGGCCACGCCGGGTGCGAGGCGGCGCGGGCGTGTGCGCGCATGGGCCGGCGCACGGCCATGATCACGATGAATGTCGATCTGATTGCGCAGATGTCGTGCAATCCAGCGATCGGCGGCATCGCCAAGGGCCACCTGGTGCGAGAGATCGATGCGCTAGGCGGAGTGATGGGCGAGGTCACGGACGCTGTCGGCATCCAATTTCGCCTATTGAATACCAGCCGCGGGCCAGCGGTGTGGTCGCCGCGCGCACAGTGCGATAAGAGGCAATACCGGGTTCACATGAAAGCCGTGCTGGAGCGCGAGCCGAACCTGAAGATCAAGCAGGGCGAAGTGGCGTCGCTGTTGATCCGGAATGAACACGCAGAAGGCGTGTTGCTGCGCGATGGAAGGGAAGTCCGGGCGCGGGCTGTAATCATCACAACTGGCACATTTCTCAATGGGTTAGCGCACATTGGGGAACAGACGATCACGTGCGGGCGGAACGGGGAAGCGCCATCGCAGTTGCTGGGGCATCAGTTGCGCTCGCTTGGGCTGAACTGGACGCGGTTGAAGACGGGAACCCCGCCGCGCCTTGATGGGCGAACCATCGATTGGTCGCAGTTTACCCCGCAAGCGGGCGACGCGGAGCCTACGCCGTTCTCGTTTATGACCGAGCGGATCACGCAGCGGCAAATCGAGTGTCATCTGGGATATACGACCGCGGAGACGCAGCGTGTCATTCAGGAGAGCATTGCCCGGTCGCCTCTATATAGTGGACAGATTGAAGGAGTGGGCCCAAGATATTGCCCATCAATCGAAGACAAGTTCGTCAAATTCCCAGATAAGGCGCGCCATCAGATCTTTTTGGAACCGGAGGGCCTCGACACCCACGAGATCTACGTGAACGGGATGTCGACCAGCATGCCGATTGACGTGCAGGCGGCAATGGTGGCGTCTATTCCTGGCCTTGAGAACGCGGAGATGATCCGGCCTGGGTACGCGATCGAATATGACGCGATTGACCCGCGTGAGCTGGATCACCGGCTAGAAGTCAAGAAATTGCCAGGGCTGTATCTGGCAGGGCAGATCAACGGCACGTCGGGGTATGAAGAGGCGGCGTGCCAGGGTCTGGTGGCGGCGATCAACGCGGCTTGCACCATCGCCGGTGCGCCGGGCCTTGAGATCGGGCGCACGGAAGGATATACGGGGATTCTGATCGACGATCTGATTACAAAGGGGGCAGACGAGCCCTATCGGATGTTTACTTCACGTGCGGAGTTCCGGCTGCACCTGCGAATCGACAATGCGGATGAACGGCTGACGCCGATGGGTAGGCGCGTGGGCTTGGTCTCGGACGAGCGGTGGGCGGTGTTCGAGCGGAAGCGGGCGCAGAAGGCGCGGCTGTTTACGGCACTGCGGAGTCACGCGAATGGGACCTGGTTGAAGCGGACCGAGGCGAGGATCGCCGACATCTCGGCGTGGGTGCGGACGGTTCTCGGGGAGGAGCCGGAGCGCGGCGTCCTGGCGACGGTTGAGACGGAGATCAAGTACGCGGGCTATTTGGACCAGCAGAAGCGCCAGATCGATCGCCTGAAGGGGTCTGGTGGCCGGGCGATTCCGATGAGCTTCTCGTATAAGACGATTCCCGGGCTGTCGCGAGAGGTTGGGGAGAAGCTGGAGCGCGTCCAACCGGCGACGTTAGGCCAAGCGGCGCGAATTCCGGGTGTAACACCCGCAGCGGTGGCAATTCTGGACGTGTATTTGAGTCTGGCGCATGTTTCGTGAGCTGCTGGCGCGGCACGCGGGAGACATCCGAAAAATTTCTGCTGAAAAGCAGAGCCAATTAGAGCGGCATTTCGAGCTGCTGTTGAAGTGGAACGCGAAGTTGAACCTTTCGGCGGTGCGGACGGAGGCGGAGATTGTGGAGCGTCACTTCGCGGAGTCTTTATTTTTGGCTGCGAGGCTGCCCGATGGCGGATATTCCATAGCGGATTTGGGCAGCGGAGCGGGTTTTCCGGGGATTCCGGTGGCGATTTACCGTCCGGAGTGCGCGGTGACGCTGATCGAGTCGCATCAACGGAAGGCGGTGTTTCTGAAGGAAGCCGCGCGGGGCCTAAGGAATGTAGAGGTTGCGGCCAAGCGGGCGGATCAAGTGATCGGGGAGTTCGACTGGATGGTGTCGCGGGCGGTAAGCTCAGAAGACATTGGCGAATTTGCCGCGGAGCAGTGTGCGTTGTTGGCCGGGGAGCAGGTAAGGCTGACCAACTTCAAGTTTCAAGCGCCGATCAAGCTTCCGTGGGGAGACCAGCGATTCTTGTGGATCGGGAAGAATGTTTCACGTGAAACATTCCAGCGGCCCGTGGTAGGCTAGAACCGCTTGGGCAAAGTCATCGCGGTAACCAATCAAAAGGGCGGGGTAGGAAAGACCACAACTGCTATCAACCTCGCAGCATCCTTAGCGGCAAATGACATTAAGGTGCTGCTAATCGACTCCGACCCGCAGGGGAACGCGACCAGCGGCCTTGGAGTTGAGAAATCGCCCGATAAAACGAGCCTCTACGATGTGCTTTTGGGTGGTGCGCCGATGTCAGCCGCCATTGTCCCCACTGAGCTGGAGGGATTGTTTATCGTTCCGGCGGACAAGAATCTGGTGGGCGCGAATATCGAGATGGTCGGTGCGAATAAGCGCGAGTTTTTGCTTCGCGACCGTTTAGCGGCGGTTCGCAACGAGTACCGGTTCGTAATTATCGACTGCCCGCCCTCCCTGGATCTGCTGACCCTGAATGCGCTGCTGGCGGCCGATTCCATTCTGGTGCCCATTCAATGCGAATTTTTCGCTCTCGAAGGAGTGTCGCAGTTGATGGACACCATCGACAGGATTCGCGATTCGTTCAAGCACCCCCTTGCCATGGAAGGTATCCTGCTGACCATGTATGACGACCGCACCAACCTGACCAAGCAAGTTGCAGCCGACCTGCGAGAGTTTTTCGGCTCGGATGTGTGCCGCACCGTAATTCCGCGAAGTATCCGGCTGGCCGAGGCGCCAAGCTTCGGCAAACCTATCATTCTTTATGACGTACGGTCGAAGGCGGCCGAGAGTTATATACAGCTAGCCAAGGAAATACTGTCGCATGATGCAAAAAAGAGCCCTCGGTAAGGGCCTCACCTCGCTGATACCCGCGAAACCCGCGCCGCCGCCACCGCACGTTGAGGTGACCGGACCGGTAATGGAACTCCCGATCGAGAAGATTCACGCCAACGCGGAGCAGCCGCGCAAGGATTTCGAAGAAGAACCGCTGAAGGAACTGGCTCGTTCCATTCGGGCAAACGGGATTATCCAGCCTTTAATCGTTCGCAAGCGTGGTGAGGAATATGAACTAGTCGCTGGAGAGCGACGCTTGCGCGCAGCCTTGCTGGCGGGTCTGACCAAAGTTCCGGTTTCGGTGATGGAAATAGAAAACGAGAAGCTGGTGGAAGTAGCTATCATCGAAAACATCCAGCGGGAAGATTTGAACCCCGTGGAGCTAGCAGTTGCATTTTCGCGGATGAGCAACGACCTGGGGCTCAGTCATGAGGAGATCGGCACGCGCACGGGAAAGGATCGCGCCACAATCACTAACGCGCTTAGATTGTTACAGTTACCTGCGGACCTACTCGGATTGCTGTCGACTCGGAAGATCTCGCCGGGGCATGGGCGAGCCATTCTCAAGCTCGCGGACGAGGAGCAACAGCGTCAACTGGCCCAAAAGATCATTGAGCATGGACTCTCGGTGCGGGATACCGAGCGATTGGCGGCGACTCTGTCGGAACCCAGGAAGCCGAAGCCGGAGGCACCGGCGCTGGACCCGAACGTCCGCGCGGCGATAGAAGAGTTGGAACGTGCGCTTGGAACTAAGGTCCGGATCCAGGATCGTGGGAAGGGACGAGGCAAAATTGAAATCGAATACTACTCAGCCGAGGATCTAGACCGAATCTACGGGCGAATTGCGGGAAATCCCTAGGGTGAACATTCCGGCCGAGAGATCGCGCGCACGACGGTCGTCGCGAGAACGTCGCGCGGTACATTCCTGAATTGTTCGGAGAGCGGAAACTCAGGATTCAGTTCGCGGAGGCTTCGAGGATCGATGTGGGTGTCCCAAGCCAGAATCTGGTGATGGCACTCGCGGTAGAGCCCTTCGAAATCGGAGACGCGAAGGCGATTGTGATAGGCGAACTGATTTCCGGCTCGCGTTAACCATTCCAACTCATTGAATCTAAGGAAGTTAACTGCATTTATCGACTTGTCGTCATGCGAGAAATGGTCGGAAGGATCGATGTGATGGCAGGCAACGCCTTGGCGCGATAGCACTCGACTGCCCTCGGTGAGGATCGCGGCGAGCACGGGGCGGGGTATGTGCTCAAAGACGGTGTACGAGATCTGCAGGTCGATGCTGTTGGCGGGGAGTCCGGTGTGGGCGGCATCGGCGGGAGCGCGGTAGTCGATTCTGGCTTCGCGCATCAACTCCTTTGCGTCGCGAATTTGAACCAGCCGGTCCAGCCTTGGGTCGAGCTCGGCGGCGGGGACGGCACCCAGGAAAATTTTGCGGTAGCGATCCCGATCCTGACGAATGGCATCGACCGACTGCATGAGCAGTTCGGGTTTCAGATACGGATGCAAATCGATGGTGATGATGGGTCCGGCGCCGCAGAGATAAAGCCCGACGGGCATGTCGATCCGGTGGCCCGTGCCGACTTCGAGCACGCGCGCGCCGCGGATTTCAAATCCGAGGCCGCGCAATTCGTTTACAATCTCGACGGTCGCTTCCCACATCGGCGAGGGATCGGCGGGGTGCCGAAGAGCTCCGAAGTGGCGTTGCAACCAGTAATAAGCCGATTCCTGGCCGGCGGGCAATCCGGCGCACGCGCGCTGAATTGCGGACTTCAATTGCCAATTCAAACCGTCGATTTCCTCCTTCGCGGGAATTTCACAGTAGCATAGAGCGAGGGACCGGCTTTACGGCCGATCTCCAACAATATGTGCGGTATCGCGGGCTTTTTTCTTAGACAAAGAACGGCGCAACAAGCCACGCTCCAGGGGATGTGCGACGTGATCCGCCACCGCGGGCCGGACGACGCCGGATACCACCTGGACGGCGGTTGCGCGATCGGTATGCGGCGGCTTAGCATTATCGATCTGGCGACAGGGCATCAGCCGATTTCGAACGAAGACGGCTCGGTCTGGGTGGTGTTTAACGGCGAGATTTACAACCATGCCGAGCTGCGAGCCGCGCTCATCGCCCAAGGACACCGCTTTGTAACGAACAGCGACACCGAAACGCTGGTGCATCTATATGAGGAAGAGGGCACGGCAGGTCTCGCGAAGCTGCGCGGGATGTTTGCGTTTGCGCTTTGGGACGGAAGGCGGCGCAAGCTTTTGCTGGTCCGCGACCGTCTGGGAAAGAAGCCCATATACTACGCCTTGCTGCCGGAAGGCCTCTATTTCGGCAGCGAACTGAAGTGCTTGCGGGCCGCGGGTGTTCCGCTGGAAGTGGACGGAGATGCGCTGCGGCTCTACTTTCAATTCACTTGGATTCCCGACCCGTGGACGGCATTCGAAGGGGTGCGCCGGCTTGAGGCGGGCACGTGGCTGGAGTATGACGCTGACGGCACGCTCGACACCGGCCGCTACTGGCGCATGCCGGCGCCGACCGCGAAGACGCCTGCCGATTTCTCCGAGCAGGCGACGTGTGAGAGGCTGCGCGAGATCTTCGATGAATCGGTGAAGATGCGGATGATTGCGGACGTGCCGCTGGGTGCGTTCCTGAGCGGCGGAATCGATTCAAGTTCCGTGGTGGCTTCGATGGCGCGGCAGTCGGCCGATCCGGTAAAGACGTTCTCGATCGGATTCGAAGAGGCGGAGTACAACGAGCTGTCGTACGCGGCGATGGCGGCGCGTCAATACAAGACCGAGCATCACGAAATTCTGGTGCGTCCGGACTGCATCGGCCTGGTACAGAAGCTGGTGCGGCAGTTCGATGAGCCGTTCGCGGATTCGTCAGCGATACCGACATATATTGTTTCCGAGTTTGCGGCCAAGCATGTGAAGGTGGCGCTCAGCGGGGATGGCGGGGATGAACTATTTGGCGGCTACGAGAGCTTCCAGATAGTGCGGAAGCTGCAGCGTTATGATGCGGTGCCGCAGATGGTGCGCGGGTTCTTTTCAGCGCTTGCCGAGAGGCTTCCGTACTCGGCGTACGGCAAGAATTATCTGCATATGGTGAGCCGGCCGGGCGCGATCGGGCGGTATTTCGAAAGCAATTACGCGCCATGGCATCTGCGCAAGCAACTGCTGGAACCGGAGTGGATGCTGCCGGGCGATGAGGCGTATTATCTGCGCGCGTTCGGCGATTATCTGCTGCCGGGCAAGGCGGACGCGCTATCGCAGGCGCTCTATTTCGAGGCAACGGCGAAGCTCACGGGCGACATGCTGGTGAAGGTGGACCGCATGTCGATGGCGAATTCGCTCGAGGTCCGGTCGCCGCTGCTGGACCACTGTCTGGCTGAGTTCGCGGCGACGATTCCGCATGAGTGGAAGATCCGGAATAGCGTCGGCAAGTACATTCTGATCCGGGCGCTGGGTGACCGGCTGCCGCCGGAATTATTGACGCGCAGCAAGATGGGATTCGCGGTGCCGCTTTCGCCGTGGCTGCGCGGTCCGCTGCGCGAGATGTTGTGGGACCACCTGACCAGCGACAAGTTTCGGGCCAGGCGGATCGCATCGCCCGAATTTGTGAAGCACCTGCTCGAAGAACACCAGAGTCAGCGGCGCGACAACCGGACTTGGCTCTGGGCGCTGCTGGTGCTGGAGATGTGGTTCCGCGAAATCGAAGATGGACATGTAGAGCAGGAGTGCGCGGTTAACAGCTTGGCGGGCAATGAATAACGTCCGGGTCTGCGCGGTGGTGGTGACCTACAACCGCAAAGCCATGCTGGGGCCCTGCTTGCAATCGCTGCTGCAACAGACGCGCGCGCTGGACCACATCATCATCGTAAACAACGCCAGCACGGATGGAACGCCGCAGTATCTCGCTGAGAACTTTCCCACACTGCAGGTGCTGCATCTGGCGCAGAATACGGGCGGATCGGGCGGATTTCACGCGGGGATGAGGTGGGCCTATGAGAACGGCTTCGATTGGGCGTGGGTGATGGATGACGACATCGAGACGATGCCGGGCGCACTGGAATCGCTGCTGAAGTTTGAGGCGGTGGGCGATCTGATTCAAGGGCGCAAGATGCACGCGGATGGGCTGCTGATTTGGGAATCGATGTGGAATGCGTCGGCATGCGTGCCGGTGACGTATCGCGCGGACTTGTCGTTCGAGAACGGGAAGACGTGGACCAGCGTGGCGTTCGCGAATTTCGAAGGCGCGCTGATTCGCCGGAAGGTGATGCAGAAGGCCGGGTTTCCGGATGAGCGGTACTTTATGGCGGGCGACGATACGATCTACGGGTTTCTGGCGTCGCTGCATGCGAGTGTGATTTATGTCGACGTCATTACTATTAATAAAAGGCTGAAGATCAGTCAGCCGAAGAGCCGGCTGCACTATTATTTACAGGCGCGGAATCGGTTTTTGAATTACGAACACTTTGTGAAGAGCGGGGTGCCGGTGCCGCGCGGGATGTTTCTGTGGCAGACGGTGATGAGCTGCTTGTCGTCGTGTTCGGAGATTCGGAAGACGCCGGGGAAGCTGTCGATGGTGAATTTGCGGGCGGTGGGGGCGGGATTTTTGGCGGGGTATCGGGGGCGGTTTGGGCGGCCGCCTTGGATTCGGGGGTGAGGTATAAAAGGCGATTTCTCATGGTATGAACCGTATGTCTTGGTGTATCCTATGCTGCTGGCTTTCGATGAGGTTAAGGCAACCCAAACGGCTGCAAAATTTCTGAAAGCTGTCGGGTAAGCCCTTAAACTACATGGCCATGATCAAGTTGCTGCATAAGGCAGATCGAGAGGCCTTGCGGCGCTGGGGACTTCCAATTACAACCGATAAGTACGTGTCGATGAAACGCGGCCCAGTTACTAGTCACATCTACGACCGAATAAAGGGAAGTGCGAACAAGAATACGCAGCCAACATTCTGGTCGTCCCATATCGAGAAAGATCAGAACCCCTTGTTTGTGCGGTTGGCTAAAGACCCAAGCGACTCGGAGCTTTCCCGCGCCGAGGAACTACTGATAACGGAGATTTTTGCGGCGGATGGGGGCAAGGCCCCGTTTGACCTCGTCGAGGATTGTCACAGAGACTTCCGGAGTGGAATGACCCGGGCAATACGTCAACTCCATTAGACATCGCAGAAATCATAACAGCCCTGGGGCTATCCGAAACGGAAGCGGACGCGATAGCGAACCAGATTGAGATCCAGCGCGCAGCCCGCTCACTTGCGGTCTGAGCCGCGGTGGTCTTCCGCGCAGGCCAAACTTTTTTGTACCCGCTGCAAGAGAATCGCACCGCCCATCTTTGGGTGATAGCGATAGTGCCGAACGAGGCTGGATTGTTTGCGTTTGTCGGCGTCACGTCTCTACGAGAAGCGACACAAAAAATCCTTCACGCCTTTAGGGACACCATTCGGCTGATACACTGGGAGGTTCGTATCTATTAGGAGAATTGTGTAATGTTTGATTTATTTCGCAGCCGGGATAAGGCTGTGCGTATATTACTCGGGGCGATTCTGGTCGTCGTGGCGTTGTCCATGGTGACGTATTTGATCCCGGGAAGTGGGATGGGCGGAGGCGGAACGGGGTCGGACGCGGGAACGCTGGCCGATGTCGCGGGGGACACCATCACGGTACAACAGGCGCGAAATGCGGTCGCGGGAGTTACGCGCGGGCGCCAGATGCCGCCGGAGATTATGTCCTTCTACGTTCCGCAGATTGTGCAGCAACTGATTACGGAGCGCGCGCTGGCGTATGAAGCCAAGCGCATCGGGTTGAGGGTGTCGGACGATGAGACGGCGACGGCGATCCGGAACACCCTGCCGCAGCAACTGTTCAAAGACGGCAAGGTGGATACGAATCTCTACGCGTCGGTGCTGGCCGAGCAGAACATGACGATTCCGCAGTTTGAATCGGAGATGGCGCGGTCGGTGCTGGTGGCGCGGCTGCGGCAGGTTATTTCGGAAGGCACGGTGGTGGCTCCGGCGGAAGTGGAGCAGGAGTATAAACGCCGCACGGAAAAGGCCAAGATCGAGTACGCGATGGTGAGCCCGGCGAAGTATCAGAGCGAGGCGAAGCCGTCGGAAGCGGAGATGCGTTCGTACTTCGACAAAAATCGCGCCGCGTATCAGACGCCCGAGAAGAAGAGTATCGCGGTGGTGCTGCTGGACCCGGCGAAGGTGGCCGAAACGGCGCAGGTGAGCGACGCGGATCTGCAGAAGGCGTACGACTCGAACAAGAACGCATTTCGCACGCCCGAGCGGGTGAAGCTGCGGCATATTCTGCTGAAGACGGATGCGGCGAAGGGCGACGATGCGAAGGTGAAGGCCAAGGCGGAGGATCTGCTGAAGCAGCTTCGCGGGGGTGCGGATTTCGCCGAGATGGCGAAGAAGTATTCCGAAGACCCGGGGTCGGGTTCGAAGGGCGGCGATCTGGACTGGGTGACGCGCGGCCAGATGGTGAAGCCGTTCGAGGACGCGGCATTTTCGCTGCCTCCGAAACAGATCAGCAACCTGGTGCAGACGCAGTACGGGTATCACATTTTGGAAGTGATGGACAAAGAGACGGCCCGGTTGAAGCCGTTCGAAGAGGTGAAGGGCGAGCTGGCGACGAACCTGAAGAAGCGGCAGTCGAACCAGCTCACGCAGAGCTTGGCGGACCGGGCACTGGCGGGGTTGAAGAAAGATCCGCTGCACCCGGAGAAGATTGCGGGCGAGCTGAATCTGCCGCTGATCCAGGTTCCGAATTATGTGCCGGGCGATCCGATTCCGCAGGTTGGGGTGTCGAAGCCGATTGACGATAGTTTGGTCGGGCTGAAGCGCGGCGATGTTTCGCAGCCGGTCACGCTGCCGGGCGACAAGCTGGCGTTCGCGGCGGTAACCGCGGTGGATCCTCCGCATCCGGCAACCTTCGAAGACGTGAAGGGGCAAGTTCAAACCAAGCTCAGCACGGACAAGTTGAGCCGTCTGCTGGATCAGAAAGCCAAAGAGCTGCTGGACAAGACCAAGGCGATGAATGGGGACTTGGCGGCGGCGGCGAAGTCGATGGGGCTGGAAGTGAAGACGCCGGCCGAATTCGACCGGCAGGGGGCGGTGGAAGGCATCGGGTCGGGGAGTTTGCTGGGCGAAGCGTTTGACAAGCAGCCGGGCACTGTGTTCGGCCCGATTGCGGCGCAGGGCGGCCGGGTGGTGGTGAAAATAGTGCAGCATGTTGCGCCCGATATGGGCGGGATGGCGGCACAGAGCACGGCGATTCGCGATGAGCTGAAGCAGAAGCGCGCACGCGAGCGGACTACGCTATTCGAAGAGGGCGTGAGGGCTCGGCTCGAAAAAGACGGAAAGCTGAAAGTTCACCAGGACGCGATGAGTCAACTGGTGGCGAGCTTCCGGGGCTAGGGTGCCGCATCAATTTCCGGACTTCCTCCGGTCGCTGCTGAATTCCGAAGAGCTGATTCGGTTACTGACGTCGCTGCTCACCGGGTGGGTAGGGTACGCGGTGTTGTTCGCGATCGTGTTCTCCGAAACGGGGCTGCTGGTGGGATTCTTTCTGCCGGGCGATTCGCTGCTGTTCACGGTGGGCGTGGTTTGCGGGGCGGGGAACGCGAACATCTGGCTGGTGATGGGGCTGCTGATGTTGGCGGCGATCGCGGGCGACAACGTGGGCTACTGGCTGGGGCGGAGCACGGGGCCGAAGATTTTCAGCCGCCCGAAATCGCGGCTGTTCCATCCCGACCATCTGCGGCGCACGCGCGCCTTCTACGAAAAGCACGGCGGCAAGACGATCATCTACGCGCGGTTTATCCCGATCATCCGAACGTTCACGCCGTTTGTATCCGGCGTGGCGGAGATGCCCTATGCGCGCTTCCTGTTCTTCAGCATTTTCGGCGGAATGGGGTGGATCATCTTCATCTCGATGCTGGGCTACACTTTGGGGATCGTGCCGCTGGTGCGCCACAACTTCGAGAAAGTGATTTTGCTGATCGTGTTCCTGTCGCTGCTGCCGGTGATGCTGGAGTTCGTGAAGAGCCGCCGCGGGGCGCATAGCACGTAAGCGCGCCATGGACGGCTGGGGACTGGCGGTTCTCAAAAATCTGCCGTACCTGCTGAAGCGCACCCTGCTGGGCGCGTTCGACGACGGATGTTTCACGATAGCCAAGGGAGCGGCCTACTCGTCGGTACTGTCTTTCTTTCCGGTGACCGCGTCGGCGGCGACGATTCTGGTGCAAACGCGCGCGGATTTCGTGCTGCGGACCATGTCGCAATTCCTGCAGGAAGTGGTGCCGCCGGGAACGCAAGAACTGGTGCTGAACCAGTTCCGGGTGAAGGGGCAGAAGCCGATTATGCTGCTGTTTCTGGCGGCGCTGGTGTCGCTGTGGTCGGCGGCGAGCGTGATCAAGAGTTTGATGGAGGGGTTCCACGCGGCGTACCGGATTCCGCGCAGCCGGTCATTCCTGCGCGAGACGGGGGTGGCGATTTTTCTGGTATTTCTCGCCGCGATTCCGTTGATTGGGGCGTCGGCCCTGGTGCTGTTCGGATCGCAGACGGAGCGGGTGGTGCTGGCGGCGATGAAGGTGGACCCGTCGCTGAATCCTTTGTCCGATGCATGGGAATTCTTCAGCCGCTTGGCGCGGTACGTGGTGGCGTTCGGGGCGACGGCCAGTTTGAGCGCGACGCTGTATTACTTTGGACCTTACCGGAAACAGAAGTGGAGCGGGGTGTGGCCGGGGGCGATCTTCGCGACGATCTTATGGTTGGGGGCGACGCTGGGGTTCGGATGGTACGTGCGGAACATATCGAACTACAACGTGCTTTATGGAAGTATCGGGACGAGCATCGCGTTGCTGGTGTGGATGTATCTGATGGC
>JBBROU010000109.1:0-17730 GCA_038229055.1 Bryobacterales bacterium
GGCCTGAATAACAAAGCCAAAGTCACTATGAGAAACTCGTACGGCTTTCGGACTTTCCGCTGCCTCGAACTCGCCCTCTATCACTCACTTGGCAAGCTGCCAGAACCCGAGTCCACCCACGATTTTTCTGACGAACCAAAAAGATAGGAGGAACACCCATCAAACACATAACAAGCGTGGCACTGATGCTCAATCTCACTGTCGCCGGCATCTACGCGCAACAGAAGCCCGTAAAGATGACGTTTTCGGGAAGTCACGTGGCTACTACGATCAATCTACAGCCCGGCACAGTCACCGACGAACAGGTTCTAGCCGGTAAAGGTACGCTAGGATCATTCACGTATCGTGAACTACACGCTGACGCAACTTTTCCCCAGCCTTCCCGCACTTGCTCCGGCCCAACTCAGCTTTCTTTTCCAGTTGTGACCGGCGCGGGCGTATTTCGCTTCCAAGACGCCAGTCTATTGACGGTCATGATTACGGCTGGGTCCCTTTGCGTGGATTTAACGGCTGGGGTGGGCCACCTTACCGTGACTTATCAGATCACAGGTGGACGGTGTTGTTAAACGCCACTAATAACATACCCGCACTTTTAGCGAATACGGGGAAGTTTGAGGGAACAGTTTTCGGAGTAAACGTGGAGGAGGAACGGCAGGACGAACGGCAATAGGAAAAGGCATATGCGCGTACTCCTCCTCGTTGTGCGCTTAGGTGCGGCGAGTTCAATCGGAGAATCAGGCGGAGAGTTGATCCGGTAATGTCTGCCTGCACAGACAGGGTGCGGCGACCGTCAGGCTCGTAAGCGGCGACACAGCACATCGGTGCTGGTGGACTGCCCGGGGAAGGATGCTCGATCACGAGCAGGACCGGCGAACATCTACCGGTGTTCGCGGCGGACGGCCAGAGTTATAACGGCACACCCAACCCACGCTGGTTCTACGCTTACCCCGGCGCACCCGAACGGCTCCACATGCAACTGGATTTTGTGTGGAGCTTTCGAGCCGCTCACAGCGTGAAGAGGTAGGGCTATTTCACGTTCTCTCGCGCGTCCGGCACCAATCGCGCGACCGCTTCTACCACGCCGACGATTTCGCCCAGGCTGTTGCGCACCGGCGAAAGCACGGAAATAAGACCAGGCTCCCGCTTCACCGTTACGCGTGCGCCGGTGGCGAGGACGGTCCGCATCTCCGGAAACATCTCTTGCGAGAGAAGGCCCCACTCCCAGAACTGGCTCAACTCGTTGCGGTTGCGAATCGCGACCTGAACGCGCGGAGGCGTCCCCGGAGCGGGCAGCCACAGGTTTACGTCAAGAGGAAAATCGGCAAGCGTTGAGAGGCGGATCAGCGTTTTCTTCACAGCGATGAAAGCCGCGTCGTCCACGTCGTAATTGTCCGCGGCCGCCCACTGATCGCGCGGGATTCTCTTCGTCATGTAAGCCAGCGCGCGAGGAGTGACCATGCGCTGGCATGCGTCGCCATCCACCATTGCGGTAGCCACGCGCGCAACGTCTTCGAGTTGGCGTTCGAGCGCCGACGTTTGAGCGCCGCAGGCCGCCCCTGCGAGAAATATCAGCGCCAGGGACTTGGTCATTGCGCTCGCCCGCCTCCTTGCAGCGCATAGTCGCGCACGCGAAGCCATGCGTCCGGTTCGATCACGGCGAATTTCGCCTCAAAAGGCGTCAGTGCGTCCCCGATATCGGCGTTGTTCCACTCGAGAACGGGTTTCGCAAGGAGCGCAGGACGAGTGTTGCGCCAGTCGACCAGATGAGTTCCGTTATAAAGCCGAACCGCTTCCTCCTGAACGCGCACGCGCGATTCGGTTTTCGACGCACGCTCAAGCATCGCGATGTCCTGCAGGCAGTTCCGCTGTAGCTTGAGCCGGATACTGGCAAGCGGCCCCGCAACTCCAAAGCGCTCACCCGGATACACCAGCGTTTCGCCGCCGCCCGCCAGCGCGAACCACGGATCGGGACCTGGGTCCACCGTCTGCCAGCGCACGAAGCCTTCGACGCCGCCGATCCAGGAGCGCAGCGGATTGAGCGTGATGGCCACGCTCGCGCTTTGAACGGCGGGGGTGCCGCCATAGGCCCAAACGACGTCTCCGCGTTGCTTGAGCTTGACGATCGCATCCGGATACCAACTCAGTGTGCCTTCGCCGGCGACCCAGAACGTGACCGCTCCCTTCAAAAGATCGAATTGCCGCTCCATGCTCCAGCTTGTATCTGCGCGCATCGAGAAGTGAACCGGGGACGCAGCCGGGAGCGCAGCCCGAAGCATCCGGTGATACTCCAGCAGGTAATCGTTATCGCGGGCGAACCGGATCTCGTCCCCATCCCAGTTGAAACCCTTGTACCGCTTCTTCTGATTGAAGAAGACCTCGAAGGTAGTTGACGTCCAATTCTTCTCGCGAAAATGGCGCTCCATCTCACGCAGAACGTTCGTGAACTCCGCCTGATATCCCGGCTCTCCCCACCAGAGAAACGACGCGGGCCACTCGGGGTTCACGGGCAGGTACATGTAAGGGATCGGCTTGGTGCCTCGCCGCGAGTCTTTGAATGCCGAACCGTCCAATAGCGGACCGTAATGGCGATCAAACCAGTCCCAACTGGCGATGTGTTTCGCCTTCCCCGATCCGCTGAGCCAGGGCGCAAACTCGGGCGCAACCTTGCCGGCATGGCCGTACCCCAGTTGGTGGAACGTTCCCCGGTGGTCGTAAAACATCTGGTGATACTTGTGGATCAGGCCGAAGAGTTTGTCCTCCCCGCCGTCGCCGGAACGCAGGCGCGCCAGCATCTTGGGGTATTGGTCCAGCATCCACGACGTGCCATAAGAGTTGCTGTCGAGCGTAACGGCATCGCTGTCCGGGATGTCGGCGGATAGCACTTCGATCTCCACCGGCACGGCGCTTCGCGCGGAGCCGCCGTCGAGCTTCGCTTCGCCACGGTAGGTGCGCGGTTCCGCTCCAGGAGGGACCCAGATATCGACCCAAAAGGCCTGCGCGGTTTGCTTCGGGATATTGTTATCCGGTTCCGGCATCCGCGAGCGGTAAGGCGCGCGCGTGGGAATCAGCGCGTCTGGGTAGTAGGTTTTGTCCGGCTGGTTGAAGTGAAACCACTCGCGATACAGGTCCGCGGGAAGAGGCGAATCGATCGACAGTTGATACTGCTGTCCCGGCTCCGCGTTGACGATCAGATGAAACGAAACGTAGCCGGCGCGAGCGGCCTTAAGATGAATTGCGTGAAGCTGTTGCGCCCCGTTGCCGTCGCTTGCCACGACTCCGCCAAACGGATCGGGACGGAAGAATTCCGGTAGCGCACGAAGATCGAGAGCGAGGCAGCCGCCTGCGAACGCAAATCCAAGCAGGGCCGCCGCGCCAAAGCTACTTCGCAAATTCGACATAACCGTGACGCTCCAGAAACCGGAAGTAGCCTACGAAATCGAACTTGGTGGCCCCAAGTTCGAGCTGACTCAGACGGATCACCTCCGCCAGATTGCGATGCCCATCGCACCAATAGAGCGCGATAGTGGGAATCGCAGCCCAGGCTCCGGACGGGTAACCTTCCCATTGATCGTGGGGAAGATCGTCGAGCGGCAGGGTGCCGAAGCGCTTGCGCTTGACGACGATCTTGGAAGCCTCGGCGGCTGGTTGAGTGGTAACCGCTGGTTGGGTCTGAGCGAGCCGCTGTTCGCCAAAAGCTTGCAGCCTGGCCACGGCGGCATCCAGAGTCTTCGAGACCGCATCGCGCTTCGCATCGGAAACCAGTCGCTGCACGCTTCGGATCGCCTGCGCTTCCCGTTCCACCGAGTAGTCAATCTCTTCGGCGGAGGAACGCTTTTTGACCTGTTCATAGCCGCGCGTTTCGCTGAGCTGCGCGAGCCACAGCGCTTCCGCCTCACCGGCGTTCGCGATGTAATAAAGAAAAGCCGCGTCGATGATCGAGATGTCGCGCAAGGACCGCGCGTCCACGCGGTCGGGCGTGTCCTCGCTATTGTGATGCGTCTCCACGCCGCTTCCGCTATAGCCCCATACCGTCGGCACGCCAACCATCGGCTCCGCCATGTACGTATCGGTTCCGGCGGTGAATTCCTTCTCATGCCACGGCCGGTTCACGGAACTGAGGTGACTCGCCGCCACCTTCAGAATGAACGCGTCCGTGAAATCTTTCGCCACGTGCGGGTTCATGTAGAACGTATATTCGGTACCGGTCAGTTCGTATGACGCCGCAGGTGTATCGACACACATCGCGGCCACGGTTCGCCGAATCCGACGGCGGTTGTGCTCCACATAGTGCATGGACCCGTACATTTCGCCCATCGAGAGAATGCGGATACTGCGCTTAGGCTTCGGCAGCTTACCCGAAGCGATCAGGCGTTGCAGCGTGGCCATGGCTTCCAGAGTGGCCGCGACGCCGGTTGCATTATCCTCGGCGCCCTGCTCGGACGTGTGGCCCAGCGTTAGCACTTCTTCCTGCGAGGTCCCTGGAATGACGCCGGTTATGTAGGGATACGCGCCGCTAGAGTAGAGGGTGTCAACGGCCGCATGGGCGCGAACCGGTCCCCGTTTCAATAACTCGCGAACAAACTGCGACTGCGCCGGAGTGATCGAGAAACCGATCAACGGAGTGCTGCGCGCCGTGTAGGCCCAGCCATCATCGCCCCACGCGTTAATCCACTGTCTGCCGTTGAGGAGCGCAGAGTTTTCTGTGAACGTGTTGATCGCGCCCAGAGCGCCGGCTTTCACGAGCAGCCATTTGATGCCAGCGGGGTTCACGTCGGTGAGCGCAAGCTTGCCTTTCAGATCTATCTTGCCGATATCTGCGGCCGTGACGGGCACGATCTGGGCATCAATGCCGCCTTTCGGAGTCGGGCCGCTCCACATTACGAGCGACGCCGGAACTTTGGCGTAATCGGCTAATATGCGTCGATCGGCGGGAACCGAATTATCCAGCAGTTCGAGTGTTGCGCTCTTGACATCCCACGCCAGCGGCTCGGTCCAATAACCGACCTGAGTTTTGCCGTCCGCAGGAGCGTTCACAATCTCGACCTGCTTAAGTCCGATCTCCCGCATGGTGGATTCCAGATAGCGGGCGGTCTCAGCGAATTTCGGAAACGTGAAGAAACGATCGGTCGAGTAAACCCGCCGCATGTAGTCCATCGCGGGTTCGGCTTTCCATTCGGAGTGCAAGAGGTCGAGGAGAGCGGGGAGAGTCGGGGAGGGAGCGCCTCCGGCCGCGAGTTGCAGAGACAGCCCCGCCGCTAGTGCCCCGATTACTTTGCCGCGCATTAGTTCGCCTCCGCTGGACTCTCGAGAATCAACGCTTCGTTCACAGTGGAAGCATCGGCCGGAATTTGAATATCGTAATTCTTTCGCGTTTCTCCAGCGACAGCGTGCTCCGCGTACTGGCGGCGCTTTCCATTTTCCATCCACACGTGCGTTATGGTCAGCGGATTCCTCGATCGCAATCCCTCGCGGATCGCCGCCAGGCGTAGACTGTCCATCGCCAGTCCGTGAACTCTGAATTTCACGTACACACGGCTGACGCCTTTTTCCAAATTGCGAACTTGACGATCCACTTCAGGCCACCTCAGCGTCCGGTCAATCGGTTCGCCGTCTTTCCATTTCAATTGCGGATCATATTCCCACAGAGTCTCGTAAGGTCCGTCGACCGATGCCGACCATGATAGTGACGCACTCTGAGTTTCACCTCTCGTTGGCCAGGGAGTGACGTGGCGAACCTCAGCGGTGAACTTGTCCGGTGCCAACCCATCGCGCAAATCAAGAAAGCGCGCGCCGGCATCGAAACCGCTGATGTCTCCGCCGTCGGGCGCCTTCACTTCGAAAGTGACTTCGCCGGTTTCACCGTTCATGTTCGCAAGGTATGCCTGACCATCCGAGATAACAGGCGTCGCGTTGCTTAAGCGCCAAGCGAAACGCTGAATATTCGGAACGTTCACCTGCAGTTCCCAGCGCTCGGCACCGGATGAAAAATACTCTATCGCGTTCCTGCCGGGAGTGAGTTCCGGAAGCGTGCGCGGATTCAGTTGGAAGCGCGTGGTCAAAGTCAGATCGCGAGCCTCTTCGCCCGTCCGCGTGACGCGGACTAGATATCCATACGTTCCCGACACGGCATTCCGGCTTCCGTGTTCCGACTTCGTCAGCACCGCCGGCGCGACCGTCCAAGTCCCTTGATGAGGACCGGCTAACGTCCCCGCCTCAACCCAAGTGTGTCCGTCATCCACCGAAGTCTCGACTGTAATCCGGTCGATCAGCCTCGGAAGATTGGCCGTCATTCGAAAGTTTGCATCAATGATGACGTACGGGCACGGCATCGCATAGACCGCGACGAGCTGCTTCGATGCCGGTGGGCGATATTCTTGGACTCCCGTGGCCCAGCTTCTGGCATCTTTCTGACTTCTAGGTCCGTCCGCGGTACGGATCTTGTATTGCGCCACTTCCTGCGGAAACTCGCGCCAAGCCGAGCCATCGAAGCGGTACGGCAAATAGTAGAGATTTTGCGGTTCAGGATGGAAATACCGCACAATGCGCTCACCGGGTCGAAGGACGAAGTCCATCGTGTGGCGCAATTGGTAGCGTTGAAACGGGTAGACCCAGTTGTCTTTCGAACTGGTAAACAGTTCCGCGAGACCATCGATCGCGTGAGCGCGAACATCTGCCGGATACCAGGGCGCATCGGCATTAGCCACGTCCGCCTGAGTGGGACCGACCAATTTGCCGGTGATGATACCGCCATCTTTTTCAATCTGGCGCACCGAAGCGACTGGGCGCTGCTTTAAAGGGCCCGATGTGCCGATCGGGTTGTAACCCATCATGTCCGAATCGAAATAGTGGTAGCCGCCATCATATAAGACCTCCGCGACGGTATGTCCGGTCAGAAACCACACGCGAGCATCCGCGAATCCACCGGCCTTGAATACGCTCTCGAGCAGCGGAGCAATGTGGTAGCACAGCCCGAAGCCATAGCTATTGAGCAACTTGACGGGATCCAACACTTCTCCGCCGGGTTCCTCATACGCCCAGCCGGCTATGTGGTAAATCATTCCCGGCTTTACGAATCGTCCGTCGGTCAGGAAAAACCGCCAGATGGCCTCGGCTCGATCGCGCTCGCCGCGCGCGTCAGCTTGCTCGAAAATGGCTTGACTGAGCGCCTGGAGGTTCGCGGCGTCGGCCTGACCTTTCTTCACAACACGCGGCGAGTAGGTCTGCGCGTAGACCGACCACGCCAGAAACACTACGGGGATGCAGAAGCGCCGCACTTCAGTTCACCGCCAATATTGTTTCCTTAGTCTCGCCTGTAAATCCATCGCGAATGCGAATCTTCCACTGGCCCACTGCGTCGTTTACAGCCAGGGGCAGAAGTTTTCGCGCGTGTCCATGGCTGGCAATCAGATTCTCCGTGTAATAAGGCACGCGCGTTCCTTGCGGATTCAACACATCCACATGATAGATGTGATTGTCCGCGGGAGTCGCACCGGCGCTGATGCCGATTTCAACGATAGCGCCTCGCGCAGCCGAAGCTGGGGCAAACACATTCAGTTTGGGAAGAGGAGTGGGCGATAGCGCCAGCATGACGGGCTCATACGGACCGACAGTTACCGCAAGGGACTGTTTCTGGCCGAGTGGTTTGCCCGTTCGCGAATTGTATATGTACATGGGCGACGGTAACTTAAGTTTCACGTCCACGGCTTTCTCGAAGCGCTTATTCGTCTGGAAATCGGGCGGCCCAAGTTCATCCACTCGCAGCAGCGGGTTCGACATTAGCGTCACGACGTGCACACCGCCATTCCGAAAGACATGAGTTTCCACGCCCACAACCGTGCCGCCTGCAGAGTCGGTGACCGCAAATTCCGGTTCGATCTTGTTTTCTCGGAATAGATCACGAATCAACTTGTGGGTCGCGCCCTCATTACCGCGAAGCCGCTCCTGAAGATAGTCAAGTGTCGCGGCATTCAGGAAAATCGCTTTCCCTTTTCCAACATTCTTGACGGTCACCGGTTTATCGTGCGGGCCTCCAAAGAGATCGGCCAAAGGCGAGGCGGTCAGCCGCCTGCTATGTTCGTTGAACAAGCCGGGTTCGCCGTCCGCGATGGCAACACCGCCTTGAACGACGAAGTCGCGAATCGCCGCTACTTCGGCTGCCGATAGCGACGAGGACCGCGGAAGAATTAGTACGCGATAGCCACTCTTTAGCAACTCAGCCTTTGCCAATTGCTCGTAAGACACGAAGTTGTACTGCAAGCCTTGATCTTCAATCAGTTCGCACCAGGATTCCCGCAAGCGCAGGAACTCGTCGTCGGTGCGTTCGGTCTTGGCCCCGCGGTCAATCCACTTGTCGCCCTCGGGGCGCCGCGCCAGCATCCACTCGGTTCGCATGCTGGCCTGGGAGTAATGAATCGCAATTGGGTCCGTAACCGGCTGACTGTTGATGATCAGCGCCCCTGCGCCCTCGCGAATCTCGTTGTAATATTTCGATGCCTCCGTGCCGCGTGTGCCGGCCATTCCATCTGTGCCTGCGTACTCGTGATTTTCATCCCATATGATCAAACCCCGATGACCATGGAACAACTCCCGCCAGACACGCTGCTGCTCCCACGGACCATTCGCAAACCCGGTCGACACCATCGCCATCTTGGGATTCAGCGAACGGATGATCTCGACATTGTTGCCGATATCATAGGGCTCAATTGCCGTGAGTGCCTGGCTAATGCGCGCGTAATCATACCCGCCCCATCCCGGACGCTGCCCGCCTCCAATGTTGACGTAGGCATGAGGGTCGACCGATTCGATAGCCTTCCTGCCCATCTGCAAGGCATCGGCAAAAGTAACATCCATCCATTGTTTGAAGTCTGCCCACGCGGCGAAATTGTCGTCTTTTCGCTGCATGGCTTCATGCGTGGTCGGCGGCGTTACCAGATCCCAAGTCGGAAACGACGAGCCCCACTCGGTGTTCAGGGACGCGAGCGTTGTATATCGATTCCGCAGCCAGCGACGCATTGGAACTAACGATTCATCCGAGAAATCGAAGTCCCAGAACGCGGCGAGGTCGGCAATGCCGCTCTCATCCGCAAGACTGTAGAAGAATGGCCGGTAAGGCGAGTTCCGCTTCGCTGTCTCGATCAGTCGATCCTGAATACGAGCGCGCCAAACCGGGTCCCAGAAGCTCGGATGCCGCTTGAACGCGTCTTTGCTGCCGGGGTCTTTACGATAAAGATCTTTCGCTTGCAGAAATGACCAGTGCTGAATCCGGTCCTCGCGGTAACGGTGATATTCCGAGTAGTAGTCGGTGCCGATATTCTCCGAGTACCAACGCATGTCGTTGTCGATCAAAGCGTCAGGTATCCCGCCCGCCCGGCTGTTGTGCTGGCCGCCGGTAATCCCCAGACTCCGCAGCACCGGATACGCTTCTTTCGGATACGGCTGCCACATGATGATCTGGTAATCGTGCCATCCGCGATCCGAAGGCATGGCGACGAAATCGAGCGCGGCATCCTCCTCGCGATTGTCCGCCTCGCCTTTCTGATTCTTGCCTTTGATGGATACGTGGACCTGAAGACGGTTCTTCATCGCAACGGCACGGCCGATGTCGAGCGGAAAATGAATATCCAACTCGTCCGTCAATTCGAAGGGAACAATGCGATCCTCCACAACACGGTTGAGCGTATCAGTCCAATGAAGAGTAAGCTGCCCTGGACCTGTGACGGCCGCTGGCATATGGTAGCTGGCCCAGACAATTGAATCCCGCTCAAGCGCTGTGGACGGCAACACGATATCGCCAGCGGGCAACACGGATGTGAAGATGCAAATCGCGCCGACGAAGCCGCAGAGAACCCGAAGCTGCTCAATCATGTTTTGAACGGCTGATGGTGGACACTAGACTAGAAATCGATCCGTCCCTGGAACTGCACAATGCGCGGCGGCGCATTACGAACGCCGGCGTTGATGACGCCCGCGTTGTTCGGCAAGTCGAAATTTTTGTGATTGAGTAGATTGAATATCTGCGCCTCAAGACGCAGCGAAATGCGCTCGGTAATCGGCGTGACCTTGTAGAACGAGCTGTCGATGTTATAAAAGCCCGGGCCCGTCATGTAGTTTCTCGGGATGTTGTTGAGGAAATCGCTGTCGAGCGCGTTCCGGCGGATGAAGGTCTCGCCATTATACGGCTGGCCCAGATCGGCACGGTTAACGCTGGCATCGAACCAGCGTGCGGCCTGGCGCTGACCGCTGGGCAAGATGCCGGTCTTGCCGGGAGCCAGAATCGTGTTCGACCCGCGGGTACTGTAATACGGCGAGAAGTACAATCCGCTTCGCCAATAATAGAATCCTGACGCGTTCCATCCGCTCACCAGCCGGTTCACCAGACCGTTGGCGTTCGCCAGAAAAGCCTTCCCTCGTCCAAACGGCAGCTCATAAGCGCCGTTAAAACTGAGGGTATGCTTGGGAAGGCCGCTGTCGTTTCCGTAAATCATCCGGAGCCGCGAGTCGGTGGAAGCGTTGTTGGTGAGACTGGCCGGCAGCAACTCCACATTGCCGTACGAATTGTTTGAGCCCTCCGAGGTGTTCATCGCTTTCTGGAAGGTGTAAAAGCCCTGCACGACAAGTCCATTCGCGTAATTACGCTTGATTTCCGTTTGAAGTTGATTCGAGTTCGAATAGCCCACTGTCCGAAGCAGATCCATGCTGTTGGAATTGGAGTTCGAGAAATCGGGATAGGCGCGCCGTTGGTCGTCCGTTAGGCCCGGAGCCAGTTTGCGTGGGCGCGGCCAATTGATTGGGTCGTACACCACCAGGTTGCTTCCGTGCGTCCCCACATAGGAAATGCGCGATCCCAGCCGCCAGGGAAACGCATGCTCAATCGTGAAGTTCCATTCCTGCGCCATCTGCGTCTTGTAGTTCGGATCCCATGGCAGAATGCCCCATCCCGACCCTTTCGAAATCGTTAGTGCGCTCGGGGTGATGAAGTTATTGCCGAGCGTGCGCGAGTCCGGCGACTGGTTGCCGAAGTCGCTGGGACCCACGGGAAACGTCAGTTCGGGGGGCGATACGGAGTAGGTACCAAAATTTGGGTCCACCGGGTTGTTGAAGCTGTAACTGAAGGGTGGGTTTTTCCGCGTGTTCTGGTGATACTGAACCAGCGGCATCACCCAGTAGTAAATGCCATAAGCGCCGCGAATCACCGTGCTGTCGGTCAGCTTGTATGCGGCGCCGATGCGTGGCGCCAAATTATTCTTCTGCATATTCCACAGGTCGGAGGGGAAGTGGGCTTCGGCCGCCGATTGGAAGCGCAGTCCCGCGGCCGTGTAAGCATCAACCACCGCCTGTGGGAATCCTTGCTTTGTGATGGGCGAGGCTCCGGCGTAAACCACAGTCGGTCCGCCCGGCGCGTTCAAGTTCAGCGTCGACGCCTGGGAGCGTTTATCCCGGAACGGCGACCAATATTCATAGCGGAGCCCCGCGTTGACAGTCAGCCTGCGGCTGACCTTCCAGTTATCCTGCGCGAACCCCGACCAATCGCTTTGCCGTGTATAGAAGCGCGGATACTGGTTCAAACCGGCAAAATCGACGTAGCCCAGCAGAAGATCGGCGAGACCGGCGCCGGTGTTCACAACGGGCGCGCTACTGGCGAGACCTCCCGCGACGGTCGCGGGATCCATTAAGGCTGTAAACCCTCCGGAAAAGGCGTAGTCGCCGCCCGGCTGTCCGGTCTCAAACGTGTTTACGTTGCTTCGTTGGTAGAAAAAGCCGAACTTCAGTTCGTGTTTCCCGTGCGTCCAGGAGAGATTGTCGGCCGCGGTCAGCGTGAGGTTGAGCGCATCCTGCGGGTTGTCGCGGTCGATACCGTCGAAATAGCCCGAAGGAGTCCAGCTATCGCCGAAATAGAAGCTCGGCCACGCAATTGAGCCGGGGTAGGTTGGAAGCCCCAGCGCCTTCGTGATCGGCGGATTGATCTGCTGCGGCCCGCGATACGCGTGGAAGCGCTGCACGCCTCCGCGGATTTCGTTGATCAGATTCGGCTTGATGAGTTCGGTGAACGATAGCACCGCGTTGTGGCCGCCCGCCAGACGATTGTTCGGGTTCAGGAAATACCCCGGTCCAAAGTTGGTCTGGTCCGTATAGGTGTAGCGGCCGGAAAGACGGTTCACGCCGAGCACCTGGTCGACCTTCGCAGTAATGAGTGTACGGTCGTCTTTGCCGCTGGCCTGCTGATTTTGGTAATTCTGGCCGTTGTAGTAGGGAATGTTCAGGTTCGGGTCGGGGATATATCCGGTTACCTTGGTGCCCGCGGGGTTAAGCCGGCTGGCCGGAATCATGTTACCGGGGAACTGGGTGCGCACATAGCTTTTTGTGGCGGGATCGTATTTCGTGGTCAGCGGATCGTAGATCCTGATCAGGTGGCCGGAATCGTCCGTGTAGTTCGAGAAGTCGCCTTTCTTCCAGTTTGCCAGCGGCACGATGTAGCTTTCCGAAGCGGCGTTGCGCTGCTTGATGCCTTCCCCGTCGAAAAAGAAGAACGTCTTGTCCTTGCCGTTATATAGCCAGGGAATCCGGACCGGCCCGGAGACGTTGCCGCCGAATTCGTTCCTCACCAAGTGGCTCACAAATGTCTGATGAAAATCCTTCGCCGCTAGCGCGTTGTTCTGATTCAGTTCGTAAAGCTGCCCGTGAAACTGGTTGCCGCCGCTCTTGGTGACCACTTCCACCATGCCGGCACGGCTGTACTCGGCGTTTGTGTTGGAGGTGCTGACTTTCAGCTCCTGGATTGTGGGCAAAGCTTGCGGGAGTCGCTGCAGTTCGTTCGTGTAGCGCTCCGAAGCCGTCATGCCGTCCACCAGATAATCGATGGAGCCGCCCGGCACTCCATTCACGCGCGTGTAGCCCTGCCCTTGTCCGGCGAAGCCGTTGGAGACCACGCCCGGACTGAAATTAAGAATGTTGAGGAAATTCCTCGACTGTAACGGCAGCGCCCCGATTCTGGCCGCTTCCTTCACGTCGGATAGCGACGATTCTTCCGTCGTAATCACCGGTGTGACGTCGTTCACGCTGATTGTGGTGGAGAGGGACTCGGTGGTGAGACTGGGATTGACGGCGGCCTCCTGAGAAACGCGCAACGTCAGCTTGCCCGACCACGACGAGAAGCCCGTAGCCGTGGCCTTGACTTCGTACTCGCCGGGAGGAAGAGCGGTGAAATCGTAGCCGCCGGAGCTTGACGTAGTTGCACGCCGATGCTCGTCCGTGCCGAGGTTGCTTAATTCGACGGCGGCCCCGGGTACGGCGGCTCCGCTTGGGTCCGTGACGGTCCCCTTGATGGTGGCATTGGCGTTCTGCGCCTGTAGGGGCGATCGCAAGGCGCAGAACAGTACGGTCAGCGCGAAGCCAAATAAGAGGATATGTTTCATTTCTAAACCTTTCCTGAAGCTTGTAAGACTCTATCGTATTCGCGCGCTTTTTCGCGAACTTTGTTTTTGGCCGAGGCGGGGTGGCGGCTACCAGACGGTCTGCACGTAGCTCCGCATGCGCCCGGCGCGGCTGATAACCGGAACGCCCAACGTAACCTTGCTGCGTGGAAATGCAATGCCCAAGAAAACGGCGACTCCCGCTCCGCTGCAATCGTTCCTGATCTCGGAATTCGGGCCTTCAGGCGTTCCTGATCGGTATGTCGCGGTCTCTGTTTTGCCGATTCGGGCGATCAATTGGAATGATCTCGGCTGGCTTGCGGCGCAGCCGCGTAATCTGCGTCTCAATTTGAAGTTCGAACCGATCAGGGCCGACTGAAATGAACTGCTAACTTAATTCTTTCGCGTACTTTGTTTCATCGCCTCAGCGGGGATCGTGATTCCCCACGTCTCGCGGACGAAGGCTTCGGCTTCCCCTCGCGTATCGAATGGACGAGGGCCAAGTTCCCAGCCGTCCTGATGCGCCTGATTAGCAAGCGATAGGGGAAGTAATACAACCCTTGCCACGGTCCCCTTACGCATAGCGTAGAACCGCGCATTCGGCATTTGGTCGCTCGAAACTGGGGTTTGTCAGGCGTATATTCGTCGCTGCCGCGGCTTGTGTGATTTCCTTCTTAATAACCTGATGCAGCACCTTCAGCCGATCTCGATCCTGCCCGCTCAACATCAATTTTTGATCCACCTCTCTAGCCTCGCGGCTTGTCAGCTAGGGGATTGTTCTACTTTGCGCCAAGGGGATCTTCTCACGTTGCGCCGACAAAATTTCACGAACCTTTTACAAAATTCGCACACGCTTATAGCACTGATTGCCTAGGCTGGAATTAAATGGGACGATCGATTGCATTGATACCTCTGCTGTGTATACACATTGCGTCAAGTTTTGGGCAAAACCCGGTTGTACTGCCGGAAGCTGAAGCTGCGGCTCAATCCGTCTTTAGAGTCGTGCCTACGCCCTCCATTCGGGCATTCCCGTTTCACAGTGATTTGACTTCTATCTCCGCGTCGTCACCGAACGATATCTGGGCCGTCAGGCAGTCCGCGATCCATTTCAATGGCAAGCAGTGGCGCGCTTTCGCGCTTCCACTCATCGTTGGCGACGAGACCAGTCAGCTCACTGGCGTGGCCGATCTCGCAGCTAACAACGTTTGGGGCGTGGGAAATATCAATATCACCCAGGCGAACCCTAACCAGGTCATCGAGCATTTCGACGGTACAAAGTGGAGCGTTTCCCCCGGGCCCTCGTTTCAGCCCACCGACGAACCTGCGCTGCAGGGCTTGAGCGCCACCTCGGCTACGGATATGTGGGCGACAGGCTCGATCCTCACGTTGATCAACGGCAAACCCGGGGCATTCCCTTTATTCGAGCACTTCGATGGCACTTCGTGGACAGCGACGATCGATGAAAATCACTCGAACAGTTTTCTGTCCGGTATATCCGCGCTGGCGACCAATGACGTGTGGGCGGTGGGAGACGTGGCCGTTGCCACAACGTTTATCGAACACTTCAACGGCGCCAAGTGGAGTAAGGTTCCCAGCCCCAGCCCCGGCAATGGACAAAACATACTTCAAGGAGTAACCGCGCTGGCTCCCGATGACGTGTGGGCGGTTGGGTGGTTTGTAGCAACGCAAAATCAGGATCGGCCGCAGAAGACGCTCATCGAGCACTGGGACGGCACGAACTGGAACGTTGTGCCGAGTCCCAATGTGGGCGGCCCCAATACGCAATCGGTCTCCAACGCACTTCAGGGAATTACCGCAGTCTCGGCCAACGATATCTGGGCGTTTGGAACTACCAACGCATTTGGACCCGGGAGGATTACCAATCTTGTGTTGCACTGGGACGGCACGGATTGGACCATCGCTCCGACCCCGAATCCAAATCCGAGGAACCTTATGGTCGTCGACGATTTCATTAAGGGCGGCATCGTGATTCCCCAAGGCAATATTTGGCTGGTTGGCGGGGCGGACGGGTTCGGCACGATGGTGCTCAACGCGACTGGACAGTAAGTAAGCGCTCGTCAGAATGTCAAGGGTGGAGCAAAAATAGACCTGTGGGGCGGAGAGAAAGTAGACCACTTCACGTTCCACATTCTTCCGTCCGCTAGCGACCGCGGATGTCCGCAGATTTCCGGTTTTGGCGTGAATTCCTGAAGCCGGGCAGAGGTAATGTGTTCGACTATGGACGACAGACCAGTGGTTGTGCTTGGTGCTAGAGATTCGAACACGCCCGAAAGCGCGTGCAATCAACGAGTTACTTTTTCAGTCGGCCCTGAGCGGTTCGAACTTCAAATTGAGACTCAGATTACGCGGCTGCGCCGCAAGCCAGCCGAGGTCATGACAATTGATCGCGCTCGGGCGCGTTATCACGGAGAGGTCTCGCCCCAAATCGAGCAATAAATCGGGAAGGGGGAAGTCCGCGTCAGACGTTCAGAAATCGACCGGGATGAGTAAGAGCGCGCCTCAAGAGTGATGGGCGCTGAATTTTCTCGTACCGTTCAGTTTTGAGTAGGTATTCTCAAATCAACAACTTACCGTTTCACTTGGGGAGGCAGCCGGTATCGACCACTAGCCAAACGAGAACCCCGTACAACGAACGCATTTCCTAATCCCGCCGCTTGGTTAACACCACGGAAAAAGTCACTCCATAGAAATTCTCCAAACGCGTGTTCGGATCTGTGCAGCGCTTGGGGAGCCACTTCAGCTCACCTCGAAATCTCTCCGGCTTTTGGTCGACAGCCTTTCACCAAAATGCGCGCAAATGGTAACTATTTGCGACGTTCTCCTCTCTCAGCGGATAGCCTCGGAGCGCCAGATTTCTGCCGAAACCGCACTTACTCTGCGTTCACGTCGGAGTTTTCTCACATTCTCTGGCGCGGGCCGTAACTTCGGGTTAACGGCATCTCTATCCCGCTAACGGTGAGATTGACTGGCGTTTCGAGCGAGTCCACTCTTTCCCGGAGGGGCGGAAGGGATCTGATCGTCGGCAACCGGGCGGAGTTGTTGTCCACCGAAGCCAATCAGTTGTGAAGTTGGGACATCACCAAGCTGCGCGGCCGGGCGGCGCCGTCTTGAAAGCGGCCATCACCGCCGGAACACCGGTCAGGGCGATGTACAAAAGTACAGAAGACGCCAGCAAAGCGCCAAAAAGCGTTGCGGCGGTCGTGGCTGATTTCGCTGACAAGGGCAGTTTGCGGAACGCGCTGAAGGGAATTGAATCGGTGTACCTGGTTTGCGGTATGCAGCCATGTCCAGGCAGTCTCATATTTCTTCAGGCCGAGCACCCGTTGCAGTCCCAATGCGCTGGCGCCGTTCTTCTGGGTGGTCACCCACCACCTGGCGCGAAACCACACTGGCAAGGGAGTCCGCGTGTCCTGGAAGATGGTTCCTGCTGGGTCAGATTACGCGGGTATTCTTCGACCACCCCCGCATACTACATAATTGGGGCTACCGGATACCCGCCTCGTGGTATTTCAAAGCAATCGAAGCGTGCGAAGTGAACAGCGCAAGAGCGGGAGTCCTGCGCTATTACACGCAACGGCTGCGCGCCGCAATCCTTATTCATGCTGGCCGGAGTCGCTTAAATTCAATTTCAAAATGGGGCCTTAAACGTGCTGGCGACTAAATCAAGGTAGTCGGGATTGCTGGTTTTCAGAAGTTTTCGTTGCAAACCCGAGCGAAAAGGAGAAGACATGAGAACAAGCACGAAGGACCAGGTCAAAGGCAAATTCCACGCGCTGAAAGGCGAAGTGAAAGAAGCGGCAGGGAAAGTCACCAACGACCCAAACCTCGCGGACGAAGGCAAGGGCGAAAGGCTCACCGGCGCGATCCAGAAGAAGATCGGGCAGATTGAAAAGGTATTCGAGAAATAGCCATGAGCAAAACGGTCGGAGTGATATTGATCGTGCTTGGCCTGTTTGGCCTCGCATGGGGAGGTTTTACCTACACCACCCGCGAGAAGGTCGTCGACATCGGGCCGATCCACGCCACGCGCGAAAAGACGCATGACATCCCGATTCCGCCTATCGCGGGAGGATTGGCGCTAGTCGGAGGCATTGTGCTGTTAGTAGTTGGGAGCAGGAAATAAATCTCCCGGAATTCTGAACAGAAAATAAGAAAGGTCGATCGACATGCTGATTTTGATCATCATTTTGATATTGCTTTTTGGCGGCGGCGGAGGCTATTACGGCCACAGCCGCTGGGGTCCCACCGGGGGTGCCGGTGTAGGGCTGGGGACAATACTATTGATCCTCCTTATCGTGTA
>JBBROU010000110.1:0-17565 GCA_038229055.1 Bryobacterales bacterium
CGCCACCTGCGATCCGTTGCGGAAGACGCGGTATCCTCCAACGCCGACATTGTCCTTGGAGGCCAGCCAGGTAAAGGTGATCTGCGAAGGCGATGCGGTGTACGCCAGCCCTGTGGGAACGCTCGGCGGCGGCGTGTCGGGTAATTTCAAGAACATCTTTTCGTACGCTGTTCCGGTCGAGGTGAAGGTGCCGGTATTGATCCCATTAGCCGCCGCGGTTCCGGCGTCGGCTAACACTTGAGCCGGGGGCAGCAGCCCATAGACGTTGTAATCCAGATACGCATGAAACAAGCCGGTTTGAAACGGCGCGATGATCGCCAGTTGCTTGTACATGGAGAAGTTCACCATCAGTTGCAGGAACTGAACGTCCAGGGGCCCCCAAAAGCTAAACGGGTCGCGCGCGTAGATCTGATTCGATCCCAGCTTCCCCACCTCGCTATCGCGCAGTTTGTATAGCCAGCACTCGGACATCGAAAGCTTCTTCCCCGCCGCGCGTGCCAAATCCGCAATCGTGATCGCGTTCTGGAGATCCGAGCCATTCACGGGGTACACGTGCATGTCGATGTAGCTTACGGCCGTTGTGACGTAACTTTGGACAAAACTTTGGAATCCGCTGAGCCACGTCCCCATACCCGCACCGACGAGGACGCCTTGCACGCCGGTTTTCTGAATCGCGGCCAGCATCTGGTTCAACATATCCGTGCTTCCGCTGACCGTCCCGGGTTCACTTTTTCCGCTATTTGTCGCTTCTGTGTCCGGCTCCGTGATGACCGAGAGATAGTCCGGCTTTATCTGCTGCGCGATGAGCGCCGCCTGCTGTGCGCGCCCCGCTTCGTACTGCGCCCATGACAAGCTGTTGTAGAAGGCCGTACAATCCAGGCTGCTGATGCCGGGTTGGGGGAAGATGATCTGATTTTCAATTTGCAGCTTCAGTCCGCGCGCGTGGACATCGGCCGCCAGTTGGATATAAAAGTTCACATAACTTTGCGCGCTGGAAATATAAGCCGAATCCAGAAGAGGAAAATCAACATGTACGGTGACGGCCGTCGCGCCTAGGGCCTGGAGCGACCCCAGTTCGTTCAGGACACCGCTGTAATAGCCCGGCGCTAGCAACGCAGATCCATTCTCCGCGCCCGCCGATCGAAGATGCGCGCTGTTCAGAGTCGCATACTTGGAACCGTTCCAGCCGGAATTGATAGTCGTGTTGAACGTGTTAAGGTGTCCGGACAACTGGGTGGCGAGATCCTGATACACGGACGGCACTGGAATCGGAGCTTGCGCTGAGATTGGAACCGTTGCCGACGACAGCACAACGGCCGCGTAGAACATGCGTTTTTGAACGGCGCGTCCAAGCGGACGGGTGGACACGTGAGAGCGAACGTTGAGGAATGTCATCTGGGGAACTAGAAGGCGAATATAATCTGAGGGCGAAGCATTTCAAACTGGCCTAACAACTTTTATTTCTTACGAATTCTTAGTGGGTGGGTCGAGTTCAATGTGTAATTAAACACGAATAGCAGAAAGAAGTTGTATTAAAACGAGTACATTTTATGCGCGAGGCAAAATAACCGGAAACACTAGCTTTAGGCGGTAAATGGCATTTGTGTTAGATATTCGCGTAAATGAAGAGCGGAAAGATGCCGGTTTCAAAGTATACGATGCGAAAAACAAACCGTTTATGTTTGTGGCGCACGCCGCCATCCACCGCTCATTCTCTGAAATAAACGCCTGACTGCTCGAACGATCTTCGGGACAAACCAAGCTGCCAGCCCGACGAAAATCAGTACGACGACGAGTATGACAACTGGATGAAAGGCCATCAACACGGTGGACCCGAAGGCGACCACATCCTCGAACAGGCTGAGCGCGATATTTGAGAATGGCTCGGGGCTGGTGTTTGCAGCGACGCGCGTCGCGGCCTTCGCGCCGTGCGAACTCAGCGCGACGCCGCCGCCGATCAGCAATGCGGCTATTCTGACGCCCGGGTCGAAATGCGCGAACGCCGACGCCGCCAGCACCGCTCCGGCGGGGATGCGAATAAATGTGTGGATCGCGTCCCATGCGGAATCGACTACCGGGATCTTATCGGCGATGAATTCCGCCGCATAAAGAAAACCCGCCAGGCCGATGATCCACCACTGATCCAATTGTCCCAGGGTGCCGGGCAGTTGCACCAGGTGGTACCGCTGCAGCAGGCCCATGGTCAGCACCGCCGCGTACAGGTTCAATCCGGACAGCCACGCTGAGCCCATGGCGAAGCCGAGTGTGCTCAGCGTGTCCATAGGCCTCTATGATGACAGGAAGTTCACCCTAATACTTCCGCAGGAAAGCCTCTACACTGGGTCGTTGCGCCGCTGTAGTCGCGATGCAGAGGTCGACTCCTTCCAGCACCTGGTCGAGAGCCCGGGGCGCGCCGACGAACTTATCCACCCGCGGTTTGAAGAAGTCAGACAGACCCTGCTTCGATTGCGCGTCGCAGAACGAACCGCCGACTCGAGGCAGCACCGAACCAAAGTCAAAACCTCCGCCCGTCGGCATCTTGGCAATCACGGCATCCCAATGCGACTGCAGGAATTCAAATGGCAGCTTGCGTGTCGCGGCTTCGTTCTGACCGTTAAAGAGCAGGAACGCGCCCTCCATGAAAGGGACTTTGCCGGCCACCAAAGCATCCATGCCTGCTCCGATCGCGGACGGGTCGCGGAAGGCACTCATTGCCGCGATCACATTTCGCCTCACTTGCTTATCCTGAGTCTTCACAAACTCCGCCAGGAACCGGTCGAAAAGAGGTTTGTCCCCATAGTACGCGGCGGTTCCAAGCACTGCGTTTACCAGGTTCGGATCGATCGCCTGATAATTCTGAAACCATTTTTCAGTCAGTTCTTTGGCTTGATCTGCAAGTTCCCGATCTCCGCCGAGAGTAGCCACCAAGCGTAGGATTGCCGGACGAAGTAGCTTCACGTCTTCCGACTCACCAGGCTTCGACGTCCAGCCCAACTCATGCGCGCGCGTCTGAAAACCCTTCAATAGGAAGCGCTGGTAGTTGGGCAAGAGATCGCTTGAGACCAGATACGCGTACGGTCCACGCGCCAAGTCGGCTGCGCTCTGCACAACCTGCCGTTCCGGGTCGGCATGATACTTCTCGACCAGTGCAAGCACGTCACCCGCGGGCAATTTACCCGCGTTCGACAGGGCTTCCGCGTTCCCCATCAGATACACCCGTTCCGGTGCGCTAAGCCGCTTCTCGGTGTTGCCGTCAATTAGAGCCCCGAGCAGCCCTCCCTCATACTCCACGCGATAGTACCCGACGGCGCGGTCGTTGGCCTGCACCCATGCCGGGCAACTTTGCGATTTCAATTTCCAATCCATCGCAGGTTCCTTGAGCAAGGTACACTCGCTCTGCCCGCTATCTCCTGAGCCATATCGCACGCACACCGGAATGCTCCACACCTGATCGGTCGACCCCTTGGAGCCGAGCGGCAGGAAGCGCTGCTGCGCTAAATGCAAGGTAGGTGCGCCCTGGTCGCACTTCAACGCGACGGACACCAGCGGCACGCCAGCCTGATTCAGAAATGTAGAGAACGAACCGGTCACATCCTTCTTACTGGCCGAGCTGATGGAATCCAGAAAGTCAGCCGCCGTCGTCGCCCGAAACGCGTACTGCTTCATATAGCTCTGCACGCCTTTCTGGAAATCTTTCGGTCCCATCCAGCTTTCGAACATCCCGATGACCGCGGCGCCCTTCTCATAGGTGATGCCGTCGAACGCGTTGGCGATATCGTCTTTGGCTTCGATCGGCTGCCGGATCTTGCGCGCGGAAATCAAGCTGTCTTCTCTGGCCGCAAAGAGCTTGGTTTCGACGTCCGCCACGTCGGTCTTCCACTCCGGCTTCCACTCGGAGATAAGCTTTTGCTCCATCCAGGTGGCGAAAGCCTCGTTGAGCCAGATATCGTTCCACCAGGCCGTGGTCACCAGGTCGCCGAACCACTGGTGCGCCAGCTCGTGGGCCGCAACCTCGGCGTATCCGCGCTGCCGGTTGATGGTGTCCGATTCGGGCTTGGCCAGAATCAGATTCTGGGCATAGGTCACCATCCCGGGATTCTCCATCGCGCCGAAACCGGCCGTCGTCGGAATTGCGACCTGATCGGCTTTGTCGTAGGGATAAGGAGTGCCGAAATACTTTTCATGCCGGTTGATGATTTCGGCGGTGACTTCCGAAGCGTACTTAGCCTCGGCCGCGTGACCCTTCGGCACGACGATGCGCACCGGAACTTTCTTCTGCCCCGCGGAGCCTCCCGAAACGTATTCAAACGGTCCAACTGCGAACGCAACAAGATAGCTTGGCAACGGCAACGTTTCCTTGAACACGAAGGTCTTCGTCGCCCCCTCCGTCTTTTCGGATGCGATGCCGGTATTACTGATCGCCGAATCCTGCGACGGCACGTGCAGCGTCAACTGCCAAGGCGTCTTATAGGAAGGCTCGTCGAAACACGGAAATGCCGCCCGCGCATCGGTGGCCTCGAACTGCGTGAACGCATACCAGTTGCCGCCATCCTCCTGACGGAAAATGCCCGAACTGTTCTTGGTCAGCACCACTCCGCTGTAGTTGATCTTGATCACTGCGGGGCCGGCCGGCACCGGAGCGTCAAATTGAAGCCCAACGAAATCGTCGCCGCCGGGGATCGCCTTCGCGGCGTAGGTCTTGCCGCCGGACGCTAGGGATGCGTCCTTGACGGTAATCTTAGCCTGGTTGAGCCAGATAGTCGGCGTGGATTCCTGGATGTCGGCCTTGATTTCAATCGAGCCGCTGAAAGCGTCTTTCGTGGGGTCCAGATTCAGTTCAGCTCGATAGCTAAGTGGCTGAATCTTATCGACTTCGGCCAATCTGAGTTTTGGAAGACCGGCGGAAAACGCGATCGGGACAGTAGCGCAGACGAGCAGGAAAGCGGCGGTAAGATGTTTCATAGATGGGTGGCCGTCTTAATAGACGGATAACCCATACTAATGGTTCGCGAAGTTTCGGTGTTTATTAGGCTCACGGAGGTGCGACGTCCAACGGCTTGCCGCCAGCGCTGCGACGCCCAAAGCAAGAAGCACCCACGTGGCGGGTTCCGGTACGCTCCCGATGCTTACCCGGCGTGTCATCCCGCTCGTTTGAACGGCCCCCTGCCCCCGAATTCCCGGCTCGACAATCGCGCTTCGGAGCGTATATCCAGGCCCCAGCCCGACTTCGACATCAGCCCCGGCATTCTGCAGCACGATATATGCGGAGCTATACGAAGCAACGTTTTGACCGAAGAGTGATTCCGCCAGCGTCTGGTCGAGTATTTGCGACGCCGTGGCCACCGCTACGGGAGCCCCATTCAGACTGCCTGGACGGAACAGCATCGCGCCCGGAGCGTATCCCAAACCGGCCGCTAACGGGTCGGCAAACGGCACAGACCAAGATCCATCTAGCGACTTCAAGCAACTTTTGAGCAAATAGTCCGCAAAGTACTGAACTTTCGAGGTGGATTCGGCGATGGGCGTGTTCTCAATCCCCATTCCGTAAACTTGTAGACCCACCGAGGTCGGGTACGGCGATACGCCCGGATTGGCGAGTCCGTAATTAGAGATTCCGAATTCGACGATGAGCTGAGACCCACGCGGCAGCCGCACCATGCTTTCGGAGGTCACATCGCCATTGAGAACTGGCGTGTAAGACATTCCGGCTTGAGACTGGATGGCAATGACCAGCAACCCCCCGGCGATTGCACCGCACCGATTTACCCTCTTGATCCTGCGTCTGAACGTATCGATCCTTAGTTGTTAATCCCATGTTAGATAGCACCTTTCGATACGCCAATACCTCTTTCGTCCCGAATCGGAACAAAAAAGCCCTATTCCGTACCGGTACGCCGCCATCAACTAAAATGACAGGGACTCATGCAGTCTCCGTCCCTTTCGATCTTGATTCCTCTTTATAACGAGGAGGAGTTCATCTCCACGCTGCTCGAACGCGTCTTCGCCGCCCCTTTGCCCGGAGACATGCCGCGCGAGGTGGTCATCGTCGATGACTGCTCCACGGACGGTTCTGTAGACACGGTCGAAGCGTTCATAGCCAAGCATCCTGAGGTTCGCATCCACTTCCTCCGGCATGACCATAACCAGGGCAAAGGCGCCGCTATCCGCACCGCCATAAAGCATGCCTCCTGCGAATTCACGCTCATTCAAGATGCCGATCTGGAGTATGATCCGCGCGAATACCCAAAACTCCTCGGGCCGCTGCTCGCCGGTCAGGCCGATGCCGTCTATGGGTCGCGATTCCTTGTGGCCGGCGAGCGTCGCGTGCTCTACTACTGGCACTCCCTGGCGAACCACATTCTAACGACCATCTGCAATATCGCGGCCGACGTGAATTTGACTGACATGGAGACGTGTTACAAGGCCTTCCGCACCTCACTGCTGAAAACCATCCCCATCCGCAACAACCGTTTCGGCATCGAGCCGGAGATCACGGTCAAACTGGCTCGCCGCCACGCCCGCATTTATGAAACTCCGATCAGCTATCACGGGCGCACTTACGAAGAGGGCAAGAAGATCGGGTTGAAAGACGCCTTCGAAGCGGTCTGGGTCATCCTGCAGTCTCGATTTACCCGGTCGATTTACACCGAGCCCGGGCCACAGATCCTGGATGCCTTCACGCTGGCACCCCGCTTCAATCGCTGGATGGCCGACACGATCCTTCCCTTCCTCGGCGACCGGGTGCTGGAGATCGGCGCGGGGACCGGAAATCTGACGCGCTTGCTGGCACCCCGGCGGAAGTTTTACGCCGCCACCGATATCGATACCGAATACATCGAGCGCTTGCGCAACGGCTTCCGCTATCGCCCCAATATCGAAGTCCGGCGCTGCGATATCCAGAACGATGAGGATTTGGCGCAGTTCGCCGGCTGCATCGACACCATCGTTTTTCTGAACGTCCTCGAGCACATCGAAGACGATCTGGGATCACTGCGCCGCCTGCATAATATTTTGCCGGCGGGCGGGCGCCTCATCGTTCTGGTGCCGCACGATCAGGCGATTTTCGGAACACTCGATACGGCACTCGGGCACTTTCGGCGCTATTCGCGCGAGGAGTTCCGCGCGCGTCTGGAGCAAGCCGGCTTCACGATTGAACATATGGTCGACTTCAACCGGATCGCGCGGCCGGGCTGGTACATCAATGGACGGGTGCTTAAGACGCAGAGACTGGCGCGCATGCCGCTGCGCATATTCAACTCGCTCGTATGGCTCTGGCGCAGGGTTGACTCGTCCTTGCCGTGGCCGCCAACATCGCTCATTGCGATCGCCGTGAAGGCCCAAAATAAGCCTTAACAGCAGCTTGGCCGTTTGATTGCACGCGACAAAAACGTATGCGGCCCTCCCAGTGGTTTCCGGCAGTCCTTTTGCTTGCAGGTTTTTCGATCGCGCGTGCTCAGGACCCGCCTCCCGCGTCAGCCCTGGAGTCCGACTCACGCGATCGCATTCTCTATACCAGTGAAACCGAGTCGATCAGGCCGCTTGCGCGAAAATTCGTCGGGAATATTCTTTACGATCAGAAAGCGATATGGACGAGTCCTTTCCGGATGAACCGGCACAATGCCGCGTGGTGGCTCTTGTTCGGCGGGGCAACAGCGGCTCTGATCGCCACCGATCGCACCACCGCCAAGGAGCTTCCCAACACGCTCGACCAAATTACCTTCAGCAAGCATGTGTCCCAATTGGGGGCGGAATATACGATTATTCCGGTGCTCGGCGCAACCTATCTGGTAGGAGTGGTTACGGACAACGGTAAAGCGCGTGAAACTGCGCTGCTGGGCTCGGAAGCGGCGGTCGACAGTCTTGTCGTTTTTAGCGTTTTGAAAGCCGTCACACGGCGTCCCCGGCCGCTCGAAAAAGATGGCAGTGGCCATTTCTTCCGGGGAGGCGATTCCTTCCCTTCCGGGCACGCGATGTCGATCTGGAGTGTGGCATCGGTGATTGGCCACGAATACCACGATCACCCGATCGTGCCCATCATTTCATACAGTCTGGCAACTATCGTGAGCGCATCGCGTTTCTCTGCGCGTAGACACTTCGCTTCAGACGTGTTTGCGGGCGCTGCAATGGGATATTTCATCGGCCGTTATGTCGTGAACACCCATGACGAACATGCGGGCCATATTCACAATCGCGTGCTGCGCAGTCTCGCGCATCCGCAGATTCTTCCGGAAATGCAGCCCTCCGGCGGGACGTACGGCCTCGGTCTGGCTTGGAATTGGAACTAATTTTAGCCCTATATTCTTACGAACCAGCCTCGGCGGTACATCACGTACGCGACCCCAAACATCAGCAGCGTATAAGCCGTCGCATAAAGAAGCGAGGCGTTGAACGGGGAGGCCAGCGGGGCGAACAAAGTTTGAAAGATCCACCTACGTAGAGAGATGGTTGTGGCGCCCGCCGCCAATTGCACCGCGCTAAAAAGTTCATCGAGAAGCTCCGAGATCATGTAGACCGTGATCGCGTTCATACCCATGATCACCAGGGGCTTTACAACACGCTTGTAACCCAGTCCGTCGATCAGAAATACAAACATCGCGAAGATGATGAAATCGAGGCCCGCCATGAAGAGCGAGAATGAGCTGGTCCACAGCTTCTTGTTGATCGGCAGCCAATTGTTCAGCAACAGCCCCGCGGTGAGTAACAGGTTTCCCGCTGCGAACAGCCACATGGTGCGCTCGGATAGGTGGCGTTTCGCCGCCATGATGTGCCCGGCCATAATACCCAGCAGCGCGGTCGCAATCGACGGCAAGGTGCTCACGATCCCTTCCGGATCCCATGTCTTCGTTGAGCGATAATTATGCGCGCCGAGCACGATGCGGTCGACGTAGTGCGCGAAGTTGTGCTCCACGTCATACCGCCCCGCGATTCCGAGTCCAGGCACCGGCACGAACTGCATGATGAGCCAGTAGCTTGCTAGTAAACCCGCGATCCACGCGATCTGACCGCGAATGCCCGATGTCAAGTAGATCGTGGTAGCGATCAGATAACAGATCGCGATGCGCTGCAGCACCCCGAGCAGCCGCTGCGTGCCGAGGTCAAAATGCGGGAAAGCGTAGACCAGCAGGCCCAACGCATAGAGGATCAGCGACCGTTTGAGCACTTGGCTGAACAGTTGCGCGCGCGAAGCCCCCGCCGCGATTTTCTTGCCGAGTGAAAGCGTGGTCGCCACTCCCACGATCCATAAGAATGACGGGAACACGACGTCGGTAGGCGTCCATCCGTGCCATTGAGCATGCTCCAGCGGTGAGTACACATGACTTCCATCGCCGGCATTATTGACCAGGACCATAAGCGCGAGAGTTGCCCCGCGAAACGCGTCGAGCGAAACCAGCCGACGCAAGCCGTGCTTTTCCGCCTCGGGCGGGGAAGGGACTTCGAGAGCTTCCGAAAGCGGCGTAGAGATTTCGGACATATGAATGTCTTATCATTGCTCATTCACGCCTATGAAATTCGCTGGACCGTTTCTAATATTCAGCGCCCTCGCTCTCGCCGCCACCGGTGATGAGATCCGCACGCGAATCGAACCTCATCTCGCCGACCTGGTCGCGACGTACAAGAATCTTCACGCTCACCCCGAACTTTCTTATTTCGAACAGCATTCTTCGGAGTTGCTCGCCGCGGAATTGCGCAAGGCCGGCTTTACCGTAACCGAGCACGTCGGAAAATATGCCGACGGGCACACGGCATACGGCGTGGTCGCGGTATTGAAAAACGGGCCCGGGCCGACCGTGCTGGTTCGCTCCGACATGGACGCGCTTCCTGTGGAAGAAAAGACTGGCCTGCCTTATGCCAGCACAGTGCGCACGCATAACGACGCGGGTCAGGAAGTCGGCGTGATGCATGCCTGCGGGCACGACCTGCATATGGCTTCGCTCATCGGGACTGCGCGCATGCTCGCCGCCTTGAAAAGCGATTGGCACGGAACTCTCCTTCTGATTGGGCAGCCTGCCGAGGAGCGCATCAATGGCGCGCGTGGAATGCTTGCGGACAATCTTTACGGGCGCTTCGGCAAACCCGATTTCGCAATCGCGCTGCACGACGACGCGGAAATCGCTGCCGGCCAAGTAGGTGTTGTGTCGGGTCCGATCATGGCGAGCTCAAATGCCGTGGATGTCATCATTCGCGGCGTCGGCGGCCACGGCGCGCGCCCGGAAGCTACCAAGGACCCGATCGTTATGGCGGCGCAATTCGTGCTCGCGTTGCAGACCATCGTCAGCCGCGAAACCGCTCCGCAAGATCCGGCCGTTGTTACCGTAGGCTCGATTCACGGAGGTTCGAAGCACAACATCATCCCCGATGAAGTGAAGCTGCAACTCTCGATACGCGCCTTCGACGAAGAAGTTCGGAAGAAGAACTTGGCCGCCATCGCCCGGATCGCGCGCGGCATCGCCATTGCCGCCGGAGTTCCGGAGGACCGGATGCCGATCGTGCAGGTCAACCCCGAACAGGTGCCCGTAACTTACAACGATCCTGAGATGGCGCGCCGCATCCGCGCTGCTTTGATTACAGCGCTCGGAAAAGAGAATGTGCTCGAGCCGCGTGCCATGATGGTGAGCGAAGACTTCGGCCTGTTCGGACTTGAAGGGCGACAGATCCCGGCCCTGATGCTGCGTCTCGGAGCCGTCGATCCTCACAAAATCGCCGAATCCCGCACCACCGGCCAGCCGCTGCCGACCTTGCACTCGAGCCTTTTCGCTCCGCTGCCCGAGCCGTCGATCCGAACTGGCGTGATCGCGATGACTTCCGCCGTGCTGGAGTTATTCAAAGCTACCGCGGTCCACTAGAAAGCGTTCCAGGCGGATAATCTACTTATGCCGCAGTGGCTCCCGTCCGCCATCATCTACGAAATCAACACACGCACCTTCTCCCGCGGCGGCGATTTCCGGGGTGTTGAGGCCCGCCTTCCGGATCTACAAAAGCTCGGCGCCACCGTCCTCTGGCTCATGCCAATCCATCCGTTCGGTCGAGTTAAGAGCAAAGGCACCGTCGGCAGCCCCTACGCGGTCCGCGATTATTACGCCATCAATCCCGAATACGGCACCGCTGCGGATCTGCATCGCCTTATCCGAAAAGCCCACGCGCTCGGCTTCCGTATCATCATCGACATCGTGGCGAACCACACTTCGTGGGACAGCATCTTGATGCAGCACACCAGCTTCTATAAACACGATGCCGCCGGTCACATCCTGCCGCCACAACCCGATTGGGACGATGTCGCCGCTCTCGATTACGCCAACCCGCAGCTCCGCACCTACATGATTAACATGCTAAAACACTGGCTTGTGGAGTTTGAGCTGGATGGCTTCCGCTGCGATGTGGCGGGCTACGTCCCCGCTGACTTCTGGGAGCAGGTGCGCATCGCATTAGAAAAGGTGAAGCCGGATGTGTTCATGCTTGCCGAGTGGAACTCCCCAGACCTGCTGCGCGAAGCATTCGATCTCGATTATTCCTGGCCGCTGCACAAGTCCTTAAACGCCGTGCTTATGCAGGGCGCTCCCACGAAACTCTTGCGTCAGACTTGGGAGGAGCAGCGCGCACGCTTCCTGCCCGGCGCTCTGCACCTGCGTTTCTCCGACAATCACGATGAACAGAGAGCCATTGCGCGCTTCGGCTTGCCAGGCGCTCTCGCCGCCTCCGCGTTCATGTTCACGCTGGACGGGGTGCCGCTCCTCTATAACGGAATGGAAGTCGGCGACTCCACCGAGTCGGGCGATCCGGCTCTGTTCGAGAAGCTTCCCGTACTCTGGCAAATCGCACAGCGACGCCCGCAGTTCGCGGAATTCTACGACACAATAATTCCGCTCCGCCGCGCGCACCCGGCGCTTCAGCAGGGCGAACTCGTCTGGACGCCTAATCCCGACGACGCGCGCCTGCTCACCTACGTGCGCCGTGACGCGCATGAATCGATCCCCGTGGCGATCAATTTCTCGAACCAACCCGCTGGCGGCCTCCCCGCCTTCGGTTGCCGGGTCGGAGATCGTCTGCTGTTACCTTAAAGCTGATGCGTTTCCTGCTCCTCTGCCTGGCGACATCGACCGCCATCGCGCAAACTCAGCCTGCTGCATTTACGAAGATCCTTGACGCGCAGTTTTCGCTGCGGCAGTACCGCCACGTCGCGATCTCTCCCGACGCGCGGCACCTCGCCTGGGTGGAAGCTATCCCCAATCGTGACGGCAGCGAGTCGGAAAACTCCGCCATCTATGTTCTGGATCTGTCGTCGCCCTCCGCGAAGCCACGGCGTGTCTCCCAGGGCGACAGTAAGTCCGCTCACGGTGAACACAGCCCAGCCTGGTCGCCTGACAGTTCGCGGATCGCCTTTCTTTCCGATCAGGGCTCGCCCACCGATAAGCGTCAGCTTGAGGTCTTCGTGACCAGTGTCGCCAAGCCCGCCGCCCGCAAGCTCACCAAACTCACCGGCTTCCTCTCAACTCCACGCTGGTCGCCCGATGGTCGCGCCATTGCCGTGCTCTTCAGTGAGAACGCGCCACGCGCCGCCGGTCCGCTTGAGCCCAGCACCAAGGAATCGGGCGTTATCGAAGATCATATTTATGAGCAGCGCCTCACGCTTGTCGACCCCGCCAGCGGGAGCTCGCGCAGCATCACCGAGCCAGATCTCTACGTCTACGAATACGATTGGTCGCCCGATTCCCGCCAGATCGCCTACACCGCCGCCAAAGGCAACGGCGATAACAACTGGTGGGTCGCCAAGCTTCACGCCATTGATGTCGCAAGCGGCAAATCGCGCATCATTCTCGATAAACCGGAGACGCAGATTGCTGTGCCGCGCTACTCGCCCGATGGACAGTCCATCGCCTTTATCGAAGGGCTGATGAGCGATGAGGGCTCAACCGGCGGTGATATTTATCTCATCCCCGTAGCCGGTACCGCGTCGCCGCGCAATCTAACTCCAGCACGCAAGACTTCGCCCGCCTATTTGCACTGGCAGCCATCCGGAAAGCTACTCCTCACGGAACGCGTCGATGGCGGCAGCGCGGTTTCGCTCCTCAACCCTGCGACCGGCGAAACGGAAACGCTCTGGAAGGGTGATGAATCGATCCGCGCCAGTTCTGACGATCTGAGCATTTCGGTGGCATCCGACGGACGCACCTCTGCAATGGTGCGCAGTTCGTGGTCGCGCCCGCCGGAGGTATGGGCCGGCCCGGTCGGTGACTGGCAGCCGCGCACGCACGCCAATGAAGGTCGCGCGCCGGTTTGGGGCCAGTCGAAATCGATTCACTGGAAAACGGATGGGGCTGACGTCCAAGGCTGGCTGCTTTATCCGAACGCGTTCGACGCATCCCGCAAATATCCAATGGTAGTGTCCGTGCATGGCGGGCCCGCGTCGGCAAAGACTCCATCGTGGCCGGGGACGGGTTACGAGTTGTTAGCGTCGCAGGGCTTTTTCGTCTTTTTTCCGAATCCGCGCGGCAGCTACGGCAAAGGCGAAACGTTCACGCGCTCCAATGTGAAGGATTTCGGGTACGGCGACCTGCGCGACATCGAAGCCGGCGTGGATGCGGTCGTACACGAAGCGCCAGTCGACCCCGCGCGAGTGGGCATCGGCGGATGGAGTTATGGCGGTTTCATGACGATGTTCGCGGTGACACAAACCACGCGCTTCCGCGCCGCGGTTGCGGGCGCCGGCATTTCAAACTGGCAGAGCTACTACGGCGAGAACCTGATCGACCAGTGGATGATTCCTTTTTTCGGCGCGTCGGTCTACGAAGATCCCGCCGCTTACGCCAAGAGCTCGCCGATCCAGTTCATCAAGAACGTGAAAACGCCAACGTTGATCCTGGTCGGCGACAGCGACGCCGAATGCCCTACGCCGCAATCGTACGAGTTCTGGCATGCTTTGAAGACGCTCGGCGTCGAAACACAGTTCGTGGTGTATCCCAATGAAGGCCACTCTTTTCACGTCCCGGAACACCAGCGTGATGTGATTCGCCGAGCCTCAGCTTGGTTCACCGCGCACCTGTAGCAACGCTCCACCTTTTGGCTACGAACCTGCCATACATCCAATGAAACCCCGTCTGCGCAACTGAGACGGCCACTCATAGGAGGAACCGAATGAGCACGGGAATGTTGATCGCACTTTTAATCGCCGTGGTGGCGATTGGCTAGCCTCATCCGGAGATCGGCGGAAAGCGGAAGCCGCGTTGCTGGACCGGCAGAAACGAGTAGAGAAATTTCATATCGAGGCTCTCTCAAGAGAGCAAAAAGAACGCTTTCACGAAGGATTGGCTGAAAGAGCAGGCGCGTTTTGTAGACGATCGCTGAAAGCCGTAGTGGCCGCGGATGCGCTGGTGGGTCAAGTCATGAAGACGTGCGGGTATCCGATTGCCGATTTCCATCAACGCGCCGAGGATTTGTCTGTCGACCACCCCGGAGTCGTGCAAAATAATCACGTTGCGCACTGCATTGCGTTGCGTGACAAGAACGGGGGTGCGAATACCGAAGAACTCCGCAACGCAATGGTCCACTATGGGCGCGCCCGTAAGCGAGCCCCAGGGGGCAAGACGATGACGCCCGCAAGAGAACACATAGCGGATGAAAGAGAAAGAGGGCTATCGACCGCCGATTTGGCGGCGAACGCCGGCGGATCTACCGCGGGTACTTCTGGCATAGCGGACGCGTCGGCGCACCATCCGGATGACAAAAAGTCGGCGCCGCTCTTCTCCAGCGACGAATCGAGCAAGATGCGATCGCGCTGGGAGCGCATACAGACCGATTTCGTCGATGAGCCGCATGTCGCGCTGCGGCGTTACCGCTCCTTCTTTCACCGCCTGCTTTTCGGTCTAGCTCACGTGAATTACCGGGCGATGCGCGGGATCCGCGATCGCCCGGCGCAGTACCTCATGAACAATGGGCGCGACATCGCCCTCCCCGAAAATCAAAAACGCAAATAGATTTCCGATGGGGTTGCCTTCCGTCCATTTGAAGTAACCGTGCGGCAGGCGCCCAGTCGTTTTTTCCAGGTGAATCAGTAGTGCCGCGATTGCGTTGGCGACTACCGGGCTCTTCGCACGCAACACAACGTGGTTTCCTATGCACTGACTGGTTACGTGAAGGGTCTCTTCGAATTCCGAAGCGTCGCCGCGCTCCACCTCGATGAAAAAGAGTTGCTCGTCAGCATTCAAGTTATTCAGTCGCCGGACTACTTTATCGACCTCGTCCAAATCTTGCGGCGACTCAGGACGCGGCCGGCGCGACACTAGATGGATGACTTGATCATGGTCTTCGCGAATCAGAGCCGAGCATTGTGAATCTAAAACGACTTCGCAGATTCGCAATTCCGTCGAACGCATCGCGCGCGAGACCAGCGATGTCACGATCATTGTGCCGATAAAGAAGCTCGCGATCTTGATGCCCTCGGGCCGCTGATAAACATTCATCAGCGTGGTGTAAACGAAGATGATCGCGATCGCGAGGAAAGGCCAACGCAGCGCCTTCCGCCAGACCGAAATCGTCACCGCGAATGCGGCCGATGTGATCAGAACCAGCACGCCCGTGGCATAAGCGCCGCCTTGCGCATCCACGTTGGCGCGAAATAACAGTGTCACGGTGAACGCGATTGCCATGAACACCAACACCAGCGGACGCGCTGCGCGGGTCCACTCCGGCGCCATTCCAAACCGCGGTAAATAACGCGGGATCAGGTTCAGCAGGCCCGCCATGGCCGACGCCCCCGCGAAAGCCAGAATCAGAATCGTGCTGATGTCGTACGCCGTGCCGAACGCGTTTCCCAGATACTGATGCGCGAGGTAGGCCAGAGCGCGCCCGTTGGCTTCGCCCCCATCTTGGAACTTCTTGGGGTCAATCAGCAGCGTGGTCACTACACTGGTCGCGATCAGAAATACACTCATGATCACCGCTGCCGTCAGCAGCAGTTTGCGTGTATTGCGAACGCGCGCGGCTAAATCCTCGCCTTCGATCAGCGGCATTACTGCCACACCGGTCTCGAATCCCGAAAGACCAAGCGCCAGCTTCGGAAAAAGAATCAGCGAGATCCCAAGCATCGCCAGCGGATTGCCATGCTGCGTGAACAACGCGTTCCTCCAGTTAGGAATCAGATCCGCGTGCGTCAGTACCTGCTGTATGGCGACGAGTGTCACCACTACGTTCAGCGCGAGATAGACGCCCACCAGGACCACAGCCACGGTGATTGCCTCTTTGAAGCCTCTCAGGAAGATTGCGCCCAGCACCGCAAGCAGCAACAGGGTCACTGCCATTTGACTTTTCATCCAATCCGGAACGAACGGGTTTTGCGTGAAGTGAGCCGCGGCGTCGGCGGCTGAGAGCGTCATTGTGATGACGAAATCCGTAGTTGCAAAGCCCAACAGGATCAAGACGAACGTTTTTCCGCTCCAAGCTGGAAACAGCTTTTCGAGCATCCCGATGCTGCCCTGGCCGTTCGGACTGGCTTCGGCGACGCGGCTATAAACCGGCAGCGCTCCCAAAAGCGTGATGAGCACGAGAACTAGCGTCGCGACCGGCGAAAGCAGGCCCGCAGCCAAATACGCGATGCCCGGCTGATATCCCAGAGTAGAGAAGTAATCGACGCCGGTGAGGCACATAACGCGCCACCAAGCGTGCTCAGCCTTGGCCTTGCTATGCACTCCCTTAGGAAGCTTAAGATCGGCGAGTAGCCAGTCGGAGAAGTCCACGCGCCAGTATTAGCATGCCGCCGATGCTGAATTGCCGTCCCGCCGATATAATACGGATTGTTCATGACACTCAGCGCGGACAAATCTGGGCCAGAGCAGAAGGTTGCAGAGGCTAACCGTCTTCGTGACCTACCTGGAAGCGGGTCAGCCATCGCTCGACTGTTGCATGAAGCCGGGCGGGATTACGCGAGGAATTACCGCTGGTGGGAAGCACTGACCGTCTTCGCGGAGTCGCTGGAGGTTCTGCGGGCCGAGGATGGGCCTGCTCAAGACCTCGCTGATACGGGATTCGAGCTTGGGCAGGCGCTGATTCGCGTCGCCGAATATGGGCGCGCGGAAGAAGTGCTCTCCACATCGCGAGCAAATTATCGTAAAGGTGGGCAACCACAGGATGAGGCAAAGTGCACATTGTGTCTGGGGGACATTAGGCTTCGGCGTTACGATTATGACGCGGCACATCGATTTTATAGCGAGGCGCTAGGTATTTACAATCGGCTTCAAGACCTTCAGGGCGAGGGTTTAGCGATACAGAGCCTGGGTGACGTTGCGCTTTCGCGTTGTGAATACGAGGCCGCGCGAGCGAATTTTGAAGCGTCAGTATCAATATTTCGGGACACCGGAAACATATTGGGCGAAGCCAACAGTCTCTGCTTTCTCGGAGATGTTGGAGGGTGTACAAGAGATTGTGTAAACGCGGTTTTCAAGAAGTGAGGAGAATAGGAGAACCCAATGGCAATCAGGAAAGAGTTGATCGACGAATTGATGGCAACGAGCGACGGTCCATTGATCGGTCCCAATGGACTGTCCAAGGAACTGACCCAGGCGCTGGTAGAACGGA
>JBBROU010000111.1:0-17289 GCA_038229055.1 Bryobacterales bacterium
GGCAGTGCAAAGCGAGGAAAACCAAGTGCAGGTTTCCCTCGCTTTGCACTGCCCTTGGAAATCGCCGAAGCGATTCCCACATTCCCACAGTCGCGGCGGCGGGGGCAGAGGAAAAGTGGAAATCCAAGACCAGGATTTCCACTTTTCCTCTGCCCCGACTTTAGATTGGTCTAACTCAAAAAGAAAGGAACCCGGCGCGCTGCGCCTCACCCGTCCTTCAGGCTCATTCTTGGATTGGAAAATGCTTAGCGAGAAAAACATGGTTGAGAAAGACCGAAGACCGGGGCGGCTTGGGTTCACAGACTATGTCAGCAGCCGTGCGTAGTCCTGTGCTTCCGGTAGGCATCGTAAGTGTCTTCGGTTTGGCGCGTTTTTCGGTCCAACATTTCTTTGGCCGCCGCGCGCTGGGTGCCATTGATTCCAAGGGCCAGGATTCCGTTCATTTGGTCGGTAACACGGTTTAATTCATCCAGTAGCAAGCTGAAATCCTGCAATAACAGCATCCGGTTCTTGCACCCAACGATCGTTTTCGGCATTGATCACTCCAACTCTCAGCAAGGTCGAGCGCCGCCGCCCTTCGATGGGAAAGCCCCATATACGTTCACTGTCTGTGGGCCGTAAAAAAAAATTGATGCACGCGAGTGGCCAAGAACATCGGCAGCAAATAAAAGAAGTGCTGAACGGACATCACCAGCGCCGCGAATCAGCGAATCAGCGTCCGGAAATTCACGCCGGCGTCGGCTCACTCTCAGTTTTGGCTTGATTGTTTGGCTGCTTCGTGCATAATTTACCATTACTGGAGGTCACCGAATGGCCATCGACGAAGCGCGGCTCCACGCGTTCATGGGGCAGGCGATCCAAGATATGGGCGCGGCTATGCACGCAGCCCCAGTAGTCACAGACGACAAACTGGGACTCTACAAAGCCATGGCCGGTGCTGGACCGCTCAGCTCCGCCGAACTGGCTCAAAAAACTTCCACCTCCGAGCGGTAAATCCGCGAATGGCTGGCCGCAAATGCTGCGAGCGGCCATGTCACTTACGATCCGGCAAAGCCGCGTGGCCGACGTCGGCTGCGGGCATGGTTCATCGACAATTCTGATGGCCAAGGCCTATCCGGATTCCGAGTTTGTCGGCTTCGATTTCCATCCGCCATCGGTAGAATGGGCGACGCGCGCAGCCGAGAAGGCAGGCGTGGCCGACCGGACGCGTTTCGAAGTCGCGCCCGCCAAGAGCTTTCCGCGGAAGGACTATGATCTGGTCACCTTCTTCGATTGCCTGCACGATATGGGGGACCCTGAAGGAGCCGCCCGTCATGTTTACCAATCGCTCGCGCAAGACGGCACGTGGATGATTGTCGAGCCCTTCGCCAACGACGCTTTGGAGAATAACCTAAACCCGCTTGGCCGCATGTTCTATTCCGCGTCGACGGTGGTGTGCACGCCAGCTTCGAAAGCGCAGGAGGTCGGTTTGGCGCTGGGCGCGCAGGCGGGCGAGGCGCGGCTTCGTGAGGTGGTCGTAAGGAGGCGGCTTCACGCGGTTCCGGCGCGCCACCGAGACGCCTTTCAACATGGTCTTGGAGGCGCAGCGGTAAATTTTCCTGATTTCGCATTTGTTATGGTCAGGAGTCATGTTCTCGAAATGCGCTTCGCTCGCCGGGCTGCTGCTCACGAGCGCGCTGGCACAAGATACCAACCTTTTTGACAAAACCGAAGTTATGATCCCGGCGCGTGACGGCATCAAGTTGCATACGGTGCTGTTCACGCCCAAGAACGCGAAGAGCGCCTTGCCGGTCATGCTGCAGCGGACGCCCTACGGGGTGCCGGTGGATGAGAAAGGTCTGCGCGGCTCGCTTCGCTATCTTGCCGCCGACGGCTATGTTTTCGCTTTCCAGGACATCCGCGGGCGCTTCAAATCCGAAGGCCAGTTCGTGATGCAGCGCGCCGTTCGGGACAAGCGCGACCTTAAGAGCGTCGACGAGAGCACGGACGCCTGGGATACGATCGCGTGGCTCACCAAGAATGTGAAATCGAATAACGGCCGCGTCGGCATGATGGGTGTCTCGTATGGCGGCTGGCTTGTCACCATGGCGCTGCTCGATCCCCATCCGGCGCTGAAAGCGGCTTCCGAACAAGCGACTCCGGCGGATATGTTCCTGGGCGATGACTTCCACCACAACGGCGCTTTCCGGCTGAGCTATGGATTCGAGTACGCGGCGCTGCTCGAAACATCCAAGGAAGAGAACACGAACTATGGTTTCAACAAGGCCGACACCTACCAGTGGTATCTGAATCTGGGCGTGCTATCGAACGTGAATGAGAAGTATTTTTATGGCAAGATGCCGACGTGGAACGATTTCACTAATCATCCGGACTACGATGCGTTCTGGCGGAAGCAGGCTTTCGATTCGTCGATCTCGAGCGCGCCCAAGGCGCCGAATCTGAATGTGGCGGGCTGGTGGGATCAGGAAGATTTCTATGGGCCGGTCAGAGTGTACGAGCGTTTTGAAAAGTTCGACACGCAGGGGTTGAACTACATCGTCGCGGGGCCTTGGAACCACGGTGGCTGGCGGAATCTGGATGGCTCAAGCCTTGGGGACGTCCAGTTCGACAGCAACACAAGTAAGTACTTCCAGCGGGACATTGAAGCGCCCTGGTTTGCTTATTGGCTGAAAGACAAGGGCGATAAAAATTTCGCCGAGGCGACGGTGTTCGAGACCGGCGCCAATCGCTGGGAACGGTACGATTCCTGGCCGCCGAAGTCGGCTGCGCCAACGCGGATCTATATGCGGTCCGGCGGGACGTTGAGTTTTGACGCTCCAACGGATGGCGCAGAGGCGTTTGACAGTTACGTGTCGGATCCGGCGCATCCGGTGCCGTACCGCAAGCGGCCGATCAGCCCAACGTATCCGGGCGGGGGGTGGCCCACTTGGCTGGTGGAGGATCAGCGCTTCGTCGATGACCGGCCCGATGTGCTGACCTGGCAGACGGAGCCGCTCACGGCCGACGTGCATGTCGCCGGCGATATCGTGGCACAGCTTTTTGCATCGACCAGTGGGACCGATTCCGATTGGGTGGTGAAGCTGATCGACGTGTACGCGGAGGACTACACGGAGACGCCGTAGCTTGCGGGCTTTCAGCTTATGATCGCGAGCGAGATCCTGCGCGGTCGATACCGGGAGAGCTTCGAGCATCCGAAAGCGCTAACACCGAACGCTGTGAATGAATACCTGATTGACCTGCATACCAACGACCACGCATTTTTGAAGGGGCACCGGATCATGGTGCAGGTGCAGAGTTCGTGGTTCCCGCTGTACGACCGCAATCCGCAGACTTTTGTGACGAATATTTCAATGCGCGCGCGGAGGACTTTCGGGCGGCGACGCAGAAGGTGTACCGGACGAAAGAGCAGGCGTCGCGGATTGTGCTGCCGGTGGTGCCGTAGCTGTCCGCGTGCACGACTTCTGCATCATGTGCATGACGCAGTCGCCGGATTCCTGTTCGATGTCGCGGCCGCTCATTTGCCTGCTGTAGAGTACAGCGATGGCGCTGCACGACGAAATTTTCCGTGACATCAAGGCTGGACAGGTGCCGTGGCGTTTCAAGACGGGGGATCTAAAGACGAGACCGATGTCAGGGATGGCCGGCCGCCGTTTTTACGTGGGCAAGGGCGACTACGCGTTGAACGCGATCAATTCGATTCCGCGCAATCACAGCGTGCGACCGGATGGCAGCGATCCTGGATGGTATGTCAGGGATGGCCGGCCGCCGGCCTTCTTTTGGTATCAACCGGGCGAATACGAGCTAATTTTGGACCGCCAGCTTGTACTGGAGAACGTCGATTCTGACGTGGACGATTTTGACGATGTCGAGGGCGAAGACGAAACACTGATCACTAGCAATCCGCACATCGCCAAGAAGCCACTCACATTACAGGTTGATGAGCGTCTAGTGACAAGAATTGCGCAGGAAGTAGACCTTGATCCGGTGGCTATCATCATCCGCTACGTTGCTGAAAAGCCGTTCCAGGCGCACTACCTTCGTCATCCGATCAGCTCAATAAAGAACGGATGGGGCCCCCGATTGGCAGGATATCACTGGCCCTCGCCGAATCGGACCTGGCAAGCGGCATCATCCACGGTCGGTGTTCTCTCATCCGAGATCCAGTTAGCAACGCGCAGACTCGAGCTGGACCCCTGCGACAGCACTGCGGCTGCGGCACTGCTGCTTGCTTTCAAAGGAACGTGCGTTTGGGGCGGAGTTAGGTTGCCGGAGTCCGACTTATGCACGCTTGCCGCTGAAGTCCTGCATGCCTTGCCAAGGTTGTTGATGTCGCAAGAACCGCCCCGACATTGCCGCCTCAACAGCGCCTGGACAAAACTTTATGCTTTTGCCCTTCCGGACAACTGCGTAATCTATGACTCTCGTGTGGCGACAGCACTGACATCGATTCTCGATCCAGTCATGATCAAAGTCTCTACGTCGCCAAAATGGCAACCGTACCGCGCCTTGGGAAGTGTGAACGGGCGCGGTGGATCCCGCCCTCGCGATTTGACCTGGCTCTGGCCGAACGGCTACCAGGCCTGGTCGAGCCAGATTGCGGCGAATCGGTTATGCGTCGGCATCCTTGAAGAACTCAATAACCGTGCCAAGGCCGGGAGTGAGTTTTGCAAGTCGAACGATTCTAGTCCTTGGAGCCTGCGTGAAGTCGAAGCCGTATTGTTCATGGAAGGATATTGACTTCAGCGATTCGCTTCTGTAGCCTCCGTTCACGATACTCTGAATCAGAAATGCTTACGCGCCTAAAAGTCTCGGGATTCAAGAATTTGATCGATCTGGACGTCAGCTTGCAGACCGTGAGAAGATCGGCCGTCCTGAACGCGCTCGATCTCTTCCGCCATCAAAAGGCTTGCCTCCGGTACCTGCATCACAACCGATGGTGAGTGGGTGTTGATTATGACTTGCCTAAGAGGATTTGTTTTGGCTTCAAATTGCACGGCCTCTACGTCGGCGGTTAGATCACGCAAAAGCTGAATCATCGCGGGTATCCGCTCAGGATGAATTCCATTCTCCGGTTCTTCCATACAGATGACGCCTCGAGGGTCGGGATCGAGAGAAAGCACGGCGAGTGCAAGAAAACGCAAGGTTCCATCCGACAAAGCTCTCGCTGGATATGTTGTGCCATCACGGCCTTCGACATATGCGGTCAAAAGCTGGCGACGTTCGTCACGATCGACATAAACGGATCTCACGTCTCGAATTAGCTGGCCAATCCGGTTTGCGACCTCGGTGTATACATCTGAACCATTCCTATCGGAGGCCTTGGCCAAATGATACAAAGCCGCAGGTAGATGAGCGCCATCACTCGCTAATTCTACTGGCGCGGTGAAGCCGTCGGGCTCCCGCAACGAGGAGGGCTCCAGTTGAAGCAATCGCCATGCCTGCATTTCGCGCCTTACCAATGTCGCGGTGGGCGATTCAGCCGAATTAGCAGCCGACAGAACGGTTCGAGGAAGGTTCGCGGCTAACAACTTTTGGGGTCGTCCGCTACTGCGTTCGTCTTGGTGAACGAAAATTAGTCGATGTGCGTCCGTCCCCACCGTTGAAATGTATCTTGGAGTCCGCCGTCTATTGATGACAGATCTCTTGCGCCACACTCGGGATGGGCCAAAAGGGAGATGACGAGCAGCTTCACCCAACGTGATGTGGCTTAACTCTTCCCGCACGAGTTCAAGGGAACCCAGCGCTCTAGCGGTTTCATCCTCTTTGTATCGGAGACTCACACCGTATTTAACAAAAGTGCTGCTGGCTTGTGCCGCTTGTCCAAGATCATCCACGCCCGCCTCGGGAATGATGATTTCGACCTCAAAGTTCATTTTAGTTTCGTAGTGATCACCGACATGGTGAAACAAGCCGCGAATATCACCCGTTTTTGCTCCTTGATCGCGGACGCTCAGAGCTGCGTCAACGAGGGGTCGATCGGCGAGCGCACTCAGAAACACGATCGCGTCCAGCAGGTTCGATTTGCCGACGCCATTCGCACCCTCTATGCACGTAAATGGCCCGCAGCTTCGAGGGCTCCATGGTACTTGGCGCGAGAAGGCCGGTGAATCAAAGGCGATCTCGAAAGGGCAGTTGCTTTCTTATCTAAACCCGGTGTCGCTGCCCGATGAAAATAGTCTGGCAAACGGCGATTCCATGCCTAGCAACTCCCGTCGTGTTATCGACCGCGACGATCTCAGACAATATAAGATTCCATTTGTTGAGCTCGCTGGGTGACCTATTCCTTGGTCGCGGATGGCCCGTCTGATGCCATTCTTATCCCGATACTAACGTGGTGTTTAAAGCAACACATCGCTGATGCCGTAGTCGCTCAGTGGGTGGACTTTGGCCGCATACCTCGCCAACCTAGCATGGAGGCGAAACTTGAGACGGCTTTGGATCTGTACCCATGCGATGTACTCTTCGTTCACCGCGACGCCGAAAGGCAGTCTCCTGAGTGGCGCCGAGCCGAAATCAGCGCTGCGTTAAGAAACGCGATCACTACTCACATCCCCGTGGTTCCTGTTCGAATGACTGAGGCTTGGTTACTTATCGCCGAGGCGCCGATTCGAGCCGCTGCTGGCAACCCGAACGGGAATGAGCCGCTCGATCTTCCGAAACTGCTGACGCTTGAGGAAATTGCAGATCCCAAGAAAGTTCTTTACGATGCGCTTTTGAGAGCTAGCGGCCGTAGTTCACGAAGACAGACGACGTTTCATGTCCGCCAACGCGTGCATCGGATTTGCGAATACATAGATGACTTTTCACCGTTAAAAGTGCTGCCAGCATTTCAATTGCTACAGCAGGATATTCGATCAACAGTATTGGTCTGAGTGAGGCGGCCCCTGCCGTTCGCACGGCTCACTAGCCGTTACACTCTACTCCGAATTTCGTTCTTCCTTCTGAAGTCAAAGCATCTCCGAACATGGTAGTGGGTATTCATTTATACTCGCTGAGCGAGTCCAGCAACTCGTACCGCGCGCGGTGACTGTCCGGCGCGACGCTCGGCGTGGCGCTGAAGTGCATCACCTGGTAGCCAGTCTCCTTGTTGTAAACGGGCCACTGCGGCAGGCCTGCGCCGTTCGGATTGCCGGTGCGCGCGAAGTTAGTCCAGTACGAAGTCATCAGGTCGGATACTTTGCGATCTTCGGGGCGCCAATCAAGCTTTTTGTTCTCTAGCACGCCGAAGACGAACTCGATTTCCGCTGAGTGATAGGCCGTCGGATTGGGACCCGGCAGCGCCTGATCGAACTCATACCGGTAGACGGGCGATCCGCCGGTCTTGTTCTGCAGCTCCAGCCACTTCCAAGTGGAATAAGCGATGAAGCGGTCACCGGCGAGGTCGCCCGCGGCGCGCTTGAGCTCAGCGTCGGACTGGCCGGAATAGAGCTTCATTACGTCGTCGGAGTGGTCGTTGTAAAGCGTCTTGAGGTGCGTCGCGTAGTTCTCGGCCGTCACGTCATCCTTGCCGAAGATACCTTTGTACCCGCCCTCATCCGCGTTCCATCCGGCTAGCAGCGGCACGTGGCTCTGCTTGCCCGCCGAGTAGATGGCGAAGGTGCTTTCGGGGAGAAAGTAGCCATCGACGTCGGTTGTGAAGCGCACCGTCTTTTGATCCATGGAAGCTTTCAGAAGGTCGGCCGCGGGTTTGGCGCGCAGATCGGCGAGCGATGCGGTACCAGCGAACTTCACGCCATCGGCTTCAGCTTCGGCCAGCGGCTTGAGTGGAAGCGCCTGACTGAACATGGCGCCGCTTTCGCCAATCGCGTGCTGAAACAGGCCTTTGGCGAGAGGTGAGGCCACCAGGGCGCTGACGGAGAACGATCCGGCGGATTCGCCGAACAGCGTGACGCTGTTCGGGTCACCGCCGAAATGCGCGATGTTCTTATGGACCCACTCCAGCGCCGCAAGCTGGTCGAGCAGGCCGTAATTGCCCGATGCGTGGTGCGGGGATTCCTTGGTGAGATCGGGATGCACGAAGAAACCGAAAATGCCCAGGCGGTAGTCCATGCTGACGACGATCACGCCCTTCCTGGTGAGGCTCGCGCCTTCCTGACGGGGCTCGGACGTGGCGCCGCCAACATATCCGCCGCCGTAAATCCAGAGCATGACCGGAAGCTTCCCGTGGGCAGACTTCGCTGGCATCCAGACGTTCAGATGGAGACAATCTTCGCTGGGCCCCGCGTCGCGGAAGATCATGTCGTCAAAGATGCGGGCCTGCATGCAGCGCGCGCCGTAATCGGCGGCGCTGCGGACCCCGGTCCAGGGCGTTACGGGCTGTGGCGGTTTCCAGCGAAGATCGCCAACGGGCGGCGCGGCATAGGGAATGCCTTTGAAGGCGATGATCTGGCCATCGGGAGAGACGACGCCTTCTAGCGTGCCATCGGCGATGTGGACTTTGGCGGCATCCTTCGCGTAGAGCGCGAAAGTCAGGGCGATCAGAACTATGATTTTCATAAGCTATTCGGCGGAACGGAATGGCGACGCGGGAAGGTCGACGGCATTGAAGAGAGTGGCTTCGGGATTGTCGCTCCAGGCGTAGCGAACGTAGCGCGGGGCGGGCACTTCGCGGCTGCTGACGACGAGCGTTTCCCCCTCGATGCGGGCTGAGGCGGTCGCGAATTTGCGGTCGGCGCCGGCAACTTCGAAGTTCTTCAGGTCGCCGTTCTTCGCCTTGAGCGCGCCTCCGGTGTGGTCGAACCAGACACGAATTTGATGATTGTCGGGAACCGCCTGGCGAAAGAGCGGGCCGGAATATTCGCCTGACTCTCCGTAGGCGAGTGTGCGGGCGGCAGCGGCGAGACGCACCCCGACCTCAAGCTTGTGGGTGGGATGAATGTTGTCAGCCATGCCGCGATCGAGCGTGATGGCCATGCCGGTGTTCTTGAGCGCGAGCGTCTGCAATTGCGCTTCGCGAAGCTCCGGCCATGCGTTATGCGGACCGGCGATGAAGTTCGGAAGCTGCACGAACAGGAACGGGAAATCGCCGGCGCCCCAGGCCTGGCGCCAGCTCGAGATCATGGTCTGAAACACGCGCGCGTAGAGCGGCGCGCGCTCCGCGCCCGCGTCGCTCTCGCCTTGATACCAGATGGCGCCGCGGATAGCGTAAGGAGTTACGGGCGCGATCATGCCGTTGTAGATCGCGGCGGGCGCCCATGAATCGGGATCGGCGTGCCAGCGGCGATCGGGAACGGGTTTGCCGGCGGCTTTGGCCTGCGCAGCGGCGAGTTCATAGGCGCGCGATTCCTTCTCGATTCGAAGACGCGTGGTGCTGTCCTGGTCGGTCATGTGGGCCCACTGCGAGAACACTGGCATAAGCGCGGGGTCCTTGCCGATCGCCGACATGGGCGTGAACGCGGCGACGGGAGTGCCGCCCCATGACGTATCGATCACGCCGATCGGGATGTTCAAATGCTTGTGCAGGTCGCGCGCGAAGAAGTAACCGACGGCCGTGAAGTTCGGCGCCGCTTCGGGCGAACTGGGGATCCAACCACTGGTGATGACGTCGTCGAGCGGGTAGGCGGAGGCTTTGCGATCGACGTGGAGGAACCGCATGTTGGGATAGCTCGCAGCGGCGATTTCGCGCTGCGCATCGTCGGCGTCCCGCAGGTGCAACTCCATATTGGATTGACCGGAGGCGAACCAGACATCGCCGATGAGGACGTCGTGAACATTGATGGAGTTATGCGCTTTGATGCTCAGGTCGTATGGGCCGCCTGCGGTCCGTGACTTCAGATAGAGGGACCAGCGGCCGAGGTCATCGGCGGTGGTCGATTGCGTATCGCCCGCGAGGGTCGCGGAGACTTGTTCGCCTTCGGCGGCGCGGCCCCAGAGATGCACGGGGCGGTCGCGCTGGATCACCATGTGGTCGGCAATGAGCCGGGGGAGCGTGACGTCAGCGTGGGCCAGGGCCGCACAGCAGGCGAGAGCGGCCAGGGCGCTCGGGAATTTCAACATACAGGGATTCTATCCGAAACGTTAGTGGATCTTAGCCGCGAAGACCCGGGCGACGGCGTCGGCGCGCTGCTGATCGAGCCCGACGACTCCGGCGACAACATCTCGTTTAGCGAAGACGTAGAGTGGCTGCGCGCCGTCCATGCCGAAGTAGCCGCCCATGTGCGGAAGATATTTCGGGTCGGTCAGGTTCTTCTTGAAATCGAGCAGCAGAAATGCGGCTTGGTCGCCCGAGGGCATGCGGATCGCGAAGAGCTGATAGGTCGCTCCCTTCAGCATGTAGTCGGCGAGCTTGTAGTCGGCGATGGTGCCGCCCGGGAGAAACGGTTTGCCGAGCAGGTGATCGGCGACGACGTGCGTACCGGTTTGACCTTCGAGCGGGAAGAGAGCCGTTTCGTCCTTTGGCGGTTTGGGAGCGGCTTCGGATTTGGCCGTCTCCGGGGGCGCGGGAGTGCTGCAGCTTGCGAAGGTAGCGGCGGTCAATATTAGAGCGATGCGAGTCAGCTTCATTGGGTTGGCCTTTCGCGCGCGGGAGCACTGGCGTGGAAGTCGGCCCGCACGCGATCCGTGTAACGCGTCAGGAGCTCTTCGATGCGCTGGTAGTTTGCGCTCTTCACGATTAGACCGATATGGTGTTTTTTGTGCATCCGCCAGACCACTTCGGGATCGTCGAAGGCCGAGGTGTCGGGATATTCCTGGCGTGAGAGCGAGACCAGCAGCCCGGCGTAATCGGAATGCCGCGGCGGCGGCGCATAAGGCGCGTTTCCACCGGCGATCTCGATCTTGGCCCATTCGGCCCAGAGATTGATTCCCGTCGCGGCAGCCACGAGGTCGGCAACATGCGCGCCACCGACGCGCGCGGAGGTTTCGAGAAAATAGCAGCGGCCGTCATCGCGACCCACAATAAATTCAGTGTGCGAGACTCCGCGCAGCAGTCCCAACCCGTGCAGCACTTCCCGGTTGGCATCGAGCAGCCTGTGTGTGATTTCGAAATCGGGCGGCAGCAGGCGCGATGTGAAGATCCCTCCGCCTTGCGCTACATCGAGCGGAGGATATCCATACTGGCTCGCGCGGCAGAAGAGCATCTCGCGCTCGTAGACGATGGAATCGACGTGAAAGATATCGCCCGCGACATAGCGTTCGAGTAAGTAGGAAGACTGCTGATCGCCCAGCGCGTTCGCGAAAGACCAAAACTCGGCGGCATCGTTGACCTTCTTGATCCCGATGGCTCCGGCGAGGAAGCGCGGCTTCAGAACCCACGGCGGCGGGATGCGTTCGAGAAAACGATTGACGGTTTCATGATGGAGCACATGAACAAATTCGGGCACGAGCAGCCCTTCCTCCGCGGCCTTCATGCGCATCGCGAGCTTGTCGCGGAAGTAGCGCGTGGTGGTTTGGCCCATGCCGGGGATGCGGAGATGTTCACGCAGCTCGGCGGCCATTTCGAGATCGAAATCGTCGAGGGGAACGATGCGGTCGATGATATTCGTCCGGGCAAGATAGCTGACGGCGGAAAGGGTGTCGGCGCGATTCCAGACCTGGTCGGTGTCGGGCATGTAGAAAATCTCGTCGATGCTTTCGCGCGGCCACTCGGCGGTGTCTTTCAGGCTTAAAGAGGTGAGGAGGAAAACCCGGCAGCCTTGGCGCTTGCACTCGCGGAGGAACTCATGGCCCTTCTCGAAACTGGCGAGGCAAAGTACGGTGAGCGGGTTCGGTGTCACCATGGAATCTGTTTTCGTAGCATAGCTTATGTTCTCGTCACGATTGCCGTCAGACCTTAGGAAGAATCGCATTGCCGACGCGATTGGCGCATATCGGGGAGAGCTGCTGGATCTGACGGAATCGAATCCGACACGGGCTGGATTTGAGTATCCTGCGGCGCGGATTTTGAGCGGATTCGGCGACGAGCGCGCGCTGGTTTATGATCCCGAGTCTGCGGGATTGGAATCGGCGCGGGAGTTGGTGGCGACGCATCACCGCGTGTCCCTGGATCGCGTGATGCTGACCACGAGCACAAGTGAGGCGTACGCGTGGCTGTTTAAACTGCTGTGCGATCCGGGAGACCAGGTGCTGATTCCCCGCCCTTCTTACCCGCTGTTTGAGATGCTGGCGCGGCTGGAGTCGATTGAGACGCGGACGTATCCGTTGCGGCATCATCACGGCTGGTTTGTGGATTTCGATGCGTTGCGCGCGGCGATTACTGAGCGGACGCGCGCGGTGGTGGTGGTGAATCCGAACAATCCCACGGGGTCTTACTTGAAGCGCGATGAGCTTCGGCAGATGGTTGAGATTTGCCGGGAGCACGATTTGGCGCTGATTTCGGATGAGGTGTTCGCGGATTATGCGCTGGTGCCGGATGAGGGGCGGGTTTCCACGTTGACTGGAGTGCGGGACGTGCTGTCGTTTTCGCTCAGCGGATTATCGAAGCTGATCGGGATGCCGCAAATGAAGCTGGGGTGGATGGTGGTGAGCGGCCCGGCTGCGCTGCGGGCCTCAGCAATGTCGCGGTTGGAGATGATTGCCGACACGTATCTTTCGGTGGGGACGCCGGTGCAGTACGCATTGCCGAACTTGTTGGGTGTGCGCGGCGAAATTCAGTCGCAAATTATGAAACGGCTGGAGAGCAATTTAACGTTGCTGCGCGGAGGATTGGATTCACACTGCACACTGCTGGAGCCGGAAGGCGGATGGTACGCGACGGTTCGCGTCCCGCATGTGCGCAGCGAAGAACAGTGGGTCTTGGAGTTGATTTCGCGCGGCGTCCTGGCGCAGCCGGGATACTTCTATGATTTCGATTCGGAGGCCTATCTAGTGCTGAGTTTACTAACACGGGCGGAGGTTTTCGAGAGGGGAGTCCGGCGGCTGTCGGACTGTGTCGCGCAGACTTGCGGAGCTCACGCGATCCAGCCGCCGCCGAGGACCAAATCGTCAGCGTAAAAGACAGCGGCCTGACCGGGGGTGATGGCGCGCTGCGGCTCGTCGAAGCGGACTTCTACATTTCCATCCGCGAGCGGTGTTAGGGTGGCGGGTGCCGGGATGTGACGGTTGCGAATCCGCACATTCGCGCGGGCCGGATGCGTTAAGCCGCCCCATGACACCCAATTGATTTGACGTGCGATCAGACGCGAGCTGAGCAGTTGCTCATTCGCTCCGACGGTGACGGTTTGCGCGGCGGGATCGGTGGCGATGACATACAAGGGATCGGGCGCGGCTATGCCGATACCCTTGCGCTGTCCCACGGTGAAGTGATGCACGCCGGCATGTTGTCCTATGGTGCGGCCTTCGGTGTTCACAATGTCACCGGTGTGCCGCTCCATTTCGCGGCCTTTGTCTTTGAGATACGCCTTCAAGAACGCGGCGTAGTCGTTGTTCGGGACGAAGCAGATTTCATAACTCTCGGGTTTTTCGGCCACGGCCAACTGCAGCTCACGCGCGATGGCGCGAACCTCGTTCTTATTGGTTTCGCCGAGAGGGAACCACGAACGCGATAATTGCGTCTGCGTCAGGCCGAACAGAAAGTAAGTCTGGTCCTTCGATTCATCAACAGCCTTCCGCAGTTCGTAACGGTCCGTCGCGGAATTGTAGGTAACTCGAGCGTAATGTCCCGTCGCGATGGTGTGAGCCTCAACGGCATCGGCCATCTCGAGAAACTGGTCGAACTTGATGAAGTTATTGCAGAGCGTACACGGGATCGGCGTGCGGCCCGCGAGATAGTCATTCACAAAGGGCACGACCACGCGCTCTTCGAATTGCTTTTCGAAATTCACAACGTAATATGGGATGCCGATCTGCTCGGCAACATGGCGCGCGTCGTAGACGTCGTCCAGAGAGCAGCAGCGGCCCGTGCCTTCGTCATGCGCGAGTTCGGGCAGGCGGCGCTGATTCCAAAGCTGCATAGTCATGCCGACCACGCGATAACCGTCACGGGCCAGCAGCGCGGCGACGGTCGAGCTATCGAGTCCGCCACTCATCGCAACCGCAATGGTCGCGCCGGGCTCAGGCGTGAACATATACCGGCCTTCCCGAATGCGATGTTTGCGGCGCGATGCGGCGAAGATGCGTCACCGACTCCGCAACAGCCTCGATCAAGCCGTCCACCTGCTCCGCCGTGTTCCGTCGCCCTAACGAAAATCGGATGGAAGAGCGCGCGTCTTCAGCGCTGAGGCCGATCGCGAGTAAGACATGCGATGGCTCAACGGCGCCGCTGGAACAGGCAGAGCCGCTCGACACCGCGTAACCCTTCAGATCAAGCGCAATCACGAGAGCTTCGCCTTCGATGCCGCGGAAGCAGATATTCGTCGTATTGGCGAGTCGCTCGCTACGCGATGCGTTGACGTAAGCGTCTGGCACGGTAAGCAAAATGCCTGCTTCGAGACGGTCGCGCAGATTAGCCGTCGGGATTTCGCCAAGGCTTGCCGCAGCGGTCCCGAGAGCCACCGCGCCAGGAACATTCTCGGTGCCGGGACGCCGCTCGCGCTCGTGATGGCCGCCGAACGAAATCGCCGAGACGGGAGTGCGATCGCGGACGAATAGCGCGCCGATGCCCTTCGGACCGTAAAATTTGTGGGCGCTCACCGAGTAAAGGTCGACACCAGCGCTGCGCATGTCGAGATCGAGACGCCCCGGCGCTTGTACCCCATCCGAATGAAACACCACGCCCGATTCGCGCGTCATCTTTGAGATTTCCGCCAGCGGCTGCACCGTTCCGATCTCGTTGTTGGCGTGCATGATCGTCACGAGCACGGTGTCCGACCGGATCGCGCGACGCACATCATCGGGATCGACCGTGCCTGTTGCTGATACCGGCAGATATGTCACATCCACCCCTTCACGCTCGAGTTGCGTGCAAGTGTTGAGGACAGCCGGATGTTCAATTGAACTTGTAATCACGTGCTTCGCCGCGCGGCCGGAATGCCGGACGCTGCCGAGAATCGCGAGATTGTCGGATTCAGTGCCGCCGCTCGTGAATACGACTTCCTTGGGCTGACAGTGCAACACTGCCGCCACTTGACGGCGCGCCGTTTCGAGCCGCTGTTTCGCTGCCTGGCCGAAATGGTGGATACTGGATGCGTTGCCATACACTTCGGCCAAGCACTCGTTCATGGAAGCGAGGACCGCGGGCGACACCGGTGTGGTCGCGTTGTGGTCGAAGTAAAAATGCGGCATTTACTTACATTGTAACCATGCCCGTGATCACGCTAATCTCTGATTTTGGCTGGTCGGACCACTATGCCGGCGCGATGAAGGGCGTGATTTTGAGCGTGTGCGCGGAGGCGCGGATCGTCGATATTTCGCACGGGATCACGCCGTATGAAATTGCGGAAGCCGCGTTCGCTCTGGCGCAGAGTTGGCGATATTTCCCGGCCAAGACGGTGCATATCATCGTGGTCGACCCGGGCGTCGGCAGCGAGCGGCGGGCCATTGCGGCGTCTGCGGGCGGCCACTATTTCGTGGCTCCCGATAATGGCGTGCTCTCGATGGTGTTCACCGAGCCCGGCGCGCGCGTCCGCGCCATCGAGAGTGTCAAGCTTTTCCGGCATCCGGTGAGCCAGACGTTTCACGGGCGCGATATCTTCGCGAGCGTAGCGGCCCATCTAGCGGCGGGAGTGAGTTTCGCGAAGCTCGGTCCTGTGATCGACGATTACGCGCGGCTCTCGATCACGCATCCGGTGCGCACGGCGCGTCGTGGCTGGACGGGCGCGGTGCTGAAGATCGATCGATTCGGGAACCTGATCACGAACTTCCCGATGGCCGATTTCGCGCAGATCGAAAAGCAGCCATTCGATATGTCGATCGGGCTTCGCGTCATCGACAAACTGGCTAAGAATTACGCAGAGATGCGGTTTGGCGAGCCGTTCGTGATTGCGGGCAGTTCGGGATTTCTCGAAGTCTCGGTCAATCAGGGATCAGCCGCCAAGGTCCTCGGCGTCGGCGTCGGCGCTCCCATCGAGCTGCGGCTCCTCTGATGGCACGCGATAAAACGAGAGCGCGTTGTCGCCCTGTTTTTTGATGCGCGTCCGCGCGAGCTTTCCGTACTGATTTTTAAGCGGGAAACGCGCGGCGTGCTGCACCACGGTGACGCGCGGCGGCTTCTCGCCGAGCATCTCCATCACGGCGTGATATTCGGCTTCGAGATCGTAAGGCGGATCGATGAACGCGATGTCGGGATCGAAACGTTCGATGCTTAGGCGCGCCGAACCTTTCACCAGCAGCGCGCGCGACTTCAGGCCGAGCTCGGCGATATTATCTTGCAACGCCATAAAGGCGACGCGATGCTTCTCGATGAAGATGCTCTGCGCCGCGCCTCGGCTGAGGGCTTCGAGACCAACGGCGCCGCTGCCGGCGTACGCATCGAGGAAGACACTGCCCTCGATTTCCGCGGCGAGGATATTGAAAAGAGTTTCGCGGAGGCGGTCGGGAGTGGGGCGGACCTCCAGGCCCTCGGGAGCCTTGATCCGGCGCGAACGAAATTCTCCAGCTATGATGCGCATCCGATTTTGATTCTAACGGCGATCCGTTACGTTTGGAATTAGTGGATCGTAAAGAACCGCAAGAGCTTTCAAGAGTGCGGCTCAGCGAATCAAGAGCCTTACTGAAAGCCGGTCTGTTTGATGGAGCGTTTTACCTCGCCGGGTATGCGGTCGAGTGTGCTTTGAAGGCCTGCATCGCTAAAGGAACTCACCGCCATGAATTTCCAGATAAGAAAAGGGTCGACTCGAGCCACACACATAATCTCCGGGATTTGGTGCGCATCGCTGGGCTTGACGGACGGCTCGAGGACGAAGCGCGCCGCGATCCAGGATTGGGCAGCAACTGGGACATTCTCCGGGGCTGGTCTGAGCAGAGCCGGTACCAACGGCATCCGGCGGAGGCGGCAAGGGCGCTAGTGGAGGCAGTTGGCGAAAGAAAACACGTAGTGATCGCGTGGATAAGACCGCATTGGTAATCACTGATTTCGCGAAAGGAGAAGAGCTACTCAAGGCTCTTGACCTTGAAGGCCTGCCCGTGAACGTGGCACTATGGGCTTACCTGCCGGAGTATGAGGGTTGGCGACTAATTCTCGCCGCGCCTCGGTTTGATGAACTTGGAATCAAAAAGGCCCACAGGCTGCTGCGCGACACTCTGAACCACGCCGACGTACCGGTTGAACGAACCCCTGTATTCATGATCCTTCCAATGAGCGATCCAACGATCCGGTCTCTCCGCCGTATGTTCGGAAAAACCAAACACACCGAAGGAATGCGCCTCGGCGGACAAACGATTGGCGACCGGTTCATCGAAGACGCCTACTCTTAC
>JBBROU010000112.1:0-17147 GCA_038229055.1 Bryobacterales bacterium
ATCAGAAGCTGCGGCAGTTCCGCATCGGCGAGGGTTTGATCGGCCAGTGCGCTCGCGAAAGGGAGCGCATTCTCCTAACGGACGTTCCCGGTAATCACATCAAGATCAGCTCGAGTCTGGGCTCTTCGACGCCCCTCAGTATCGTGGTGCTGCCGGTTCTCTTCGAAGGTGAAGTCAAGGCCGTGGTCGAGCGCTGAACACCATTGCCGCTACCATGCGGACCGATGAGCTGCGGACGCCGCTTAATAACCTGCTGATTCTGGCGCGCATGCTGGCCGAAAACACCGATAGCAATTTAAGCCCGAAGCAGGTCAAATTTGCAGAAACTATTCACTCCTCGGATCTGCCCAAGATCGAATCCGGCAAAATGGATGTCGAGCTGGGCGGTGTGCGCTTCACCGATCTCCAGGATTACGTATCCCGCACCTTCCGCCACGTGGCCGATGCCAAGGGCCTCGACCTCGGTATCGAACTTGAAAGCAGTCTCCCCATCAGCATCCATACCGACGCCAAGCGGCTGCAGCAGATCTTGAAGAACCTGCTGTCGAACGCCTTGAAATTTACCGCCGAAGGCTCCGTGCAACTGCGCATGGAGAAAGCCGCCGGCGGCTGGCGCGCGAATCATCCGGTTCTGAACCGCGCAAAATCGGTGATCGCCTTCACGGTCACCGACACTGGCATCGGCATCCCCGAAGACAAACAAAAAATTATCTTCGAAGCGTTCCAACAGGCCGACGGAACCACTAGCCGGCGTTTCGGAGGCACCGGCCTCGGCCTTTCCATCAGCCGCGAGCTGGCACGCTTGCTCGGCGGCGAGATCCGCCTGCAGAGCGAGCCCGGGCGCCGCAGCAGCTTCACCCTTTATCTGCCTCAGACCTATATTTCGCCGACCTTCATGCCGAAAACGGCCGATGACGGGCGTGACATTCCCGTCATCGTCGAACGCCTGCCGCTCGTGATTCCCGGGAAAGTCGACGTCATCCTGCCCACGCCCAAGCTCAAGACCGCGATGGTCGAGCAGGAGGAAGAGATCACCGTCGATGACGATCGGAATAGCATCGAACCCGGCGACATCACCGTTCTTATCGTGGAAGACGATCAGACGTTCGCGAGAATTCTGATCGACTTGGCGCATGAGCGCGGTCTGAAGGTGCTGCTGGCGGTGCGAGGCGCCACGGCTCTTTCGCTCGCCAAGGAGTTCAAACCCGGCGCCATCACGCTGGATATCGGCCTGCCCGATATGGCCGGCTGGACCATCCTCGATCAGTTGAAGCACGATACCGCAACGCGCCACATTTCCGTTCACGTGATTTCCGCGGATGAGAATAGCCGCCGCGGGTTGGCCTTGGGCGCGATTACCTATCTTGAGAAATCGCTCACCAAGCAGTCGCTTGAGAAGGCCTTCGATTCCGCTCGCGAATCCGCGCCACGGCGCACGCGTCAACTGCTCGTCTTCTCGGCCGATGCCAAACATGCTTCCCGTCTTGGAAATCTGTTCAACGGCGAGGGCGTAGAGGTCTCGCTCTGCGCCACACACTCCGAAGTTCTCAATATCGTCAAGAGCCGCTACTTAGACTGCTTAATTGTGAGTTACGCCCCGAACCTTGACACCGGCAAGCTGCTGGCAGACGTCGCCGCGCACTTTACAGCGGGTTTCCTTCCGACTATCGTCTACTTGCGTGAGCCGCTCTCGAAGACCGACCGCGTCGATGTCTTGAGTGCCACCCGGAACGGCACCGTGAAGATCGTCGATTCCGAAGAGCGCCTGCTGGAGGAAAGCGTTATATTGTTGCACCGCGCCGATTCCGAGCTCTACGACGAGCAACACCGCCCGCTCAACAAGGTCCGGCAGGTTGATTCGGCGCGGGCCGGAAAGAAAGCTCTCGTCGTAGACGACGATGTGCGCAATATCTTTGCGCTCACCAGCGTGCTCGAGCATCATAACCGCGAAGTGATCCACGCCGAAAATGGGCGGGCTGGGATTGAACGTCTGCGCGAGACTCCCGATGTCGATATCGTATTAATGGATATCATGATGCCCGAGATGGATGGATATGAGACCACGCGCGCTATTCGCGAGCTTCCGCACTTCCGGAACCTGCCCATCATTGCCCTGACCGCGAAAGCCATGAAAGGCGATCGTGAGAAATGCATTGAGGCCGGCGCTTCCGATTACGTAACTAAACCGGTCGACCTCGATCAGTTGCTGTCTGTTTTACGCGTGTGGATGACCCGGGGTCACGAATATACTTCCACGCGACCGGGATCCACATGAGTTCAAATGTAGTGCGTACCAGCGAGGGGAATCCTGAAAGATCCAAGATCCTCCTGGTCGACGATAGTCCGGAGAATCTGACTGCGCTCGAAGCCATCCTGGAAAGCTTAGGCCAGGATCTGGTGAAGGCCAATTCCGGTCTGCAGGCTCTGCGTTATCTTCTTGAAGACGATTTTGCCCTCATTCTTCTGGACGTAAAAATGCCGGAGATGGACGGCTTCGAAACCGCCGCCCTGATTCGCGCGCGCAAGCGTTCGCAGAGTACGCCGATTCTTTTCCTGACCGGTTATCGCAACGAGGAGCATCTTTTTCGCGGCTACGATCTGGGCGCGGTGGATTTCCTGTTCAAGCCGCTGGTGCCCGAAATTCTGCAGTCTAAGGTTTCGGTCTTCGTCGAGCTGAGCCGCAACTCCGAACGGCTGAGGAGGCAGGCGGCGGACCTTCGCAAGGCCGAGCAGCGCTTCCGGTCACTGCTTGAGACCGCGCCCGATGCCATCGTGATCGTCGATCACCGCGGCGAAGTATCGCTGGTCAACACACGGGCCGAGCAACTGTTTGGGAAATCGCGGGGCGAACTCGTCGGCCGCAGTGTTGATCTTTTGCTGCCCAATTGGCAAGCCACTTTTAGTGAAAGCGGCAGTTCCAGCCTGGAGACCCAGGGTACCCATCCCATTAACGGCGCTTTCCCGGTCGAAGTGACGTTCAGCCCGCTGAAAACCGACGAAGGTTCCATCTGCATTGCGGCCATTCGCGATATTACCGAGCGCAAGAAAGTTGAAGAAAAGATCCGGCTGCTCAATGAGAGTCTAGAGCAAAAGGTGGCCGAGCGGACGCGCGAGCTCATGGCGGACGTGCAAGAACGCAAGCGCACCGAACAGGCTCTGCGCGAGAGTGAGCAGCGCCTGCGCGTCGCCATCGACGCCGCCGCGATGGGCGTCTGGAATCTGGATCTGAAGACGCGCAGCATGGCGGTGTCGGACCGCATGGCGCGCCTGCTCCGATTCGAACCCGTCGAGTGCGTTCTCGCATTCGATGAATGGATCGGTCGCGTTCATGCCGACGACCGGGAGCGCGTCGTCGCCGAGCTTGACGAAGTCACTTCCACGGGCGCACAGTACGAATCCGAATACCGGGTTGCATTTGAAAAGGGCGAAGCCGTCTGGATCGCCTCGCGCGGCCAAGTGCTCGCCAATGAACACGGGCTGCCGGTGACCCTCACCGGAGTCGCGCAGGACGTCAACGACCGCCGGCAAAGCGAAGAGGTATTCCGGCACAAACAGAAGCTCGAAAGCCTCGGCATTCTAGCGGGCGGCATTGCGCACGATTTCAATAATCTTCTGACAGGAGTGCTCGGCAACGCCAGCCTCCTTGCCGAAGAAGTAGACCCCGGTTCGCCGCAGGAAGACACGGTGAGTAACCTGATTCTCGCCGCCGAGCGCGCCGCCGAGCTGACCAATCAGATGCTGGCCTACTCCGGCCGCGGCCGGTTCGTGATCGAACCCATTAAAATTTCCGAGCACATCCAAGAGAACTTAGTCTTGTTAGAAGCTTCGCTGCCAAGGCACGTCAAGCTGGAACTCGTTACGGACAACGACCTGCCGCCCATCGAAGCGGACAGCAGCCAGTTGCAACAGCTGGTCATGAATCTGGTGATTAATGGCGCCGAGGCGATCGAAGAATCGGGCGAGGTTCGCATTTTCATTCACCTGAAGCAGTTCGACGCGGCATCGCTCAAGCAACGCTTTCCCACTTTCGATCTGACTCCCGGCAGTTACGTCGTGCTTGAAGTGGTTGATACCGGCCACGGCATGGATGAAGCCACCCAAAGTAGAATTTTCGAACCGTTCTACACCACCAAGTTCACCGGGCGCGGCTTAGGCCTTGCGGCGGTGCAAGGCATCGTACGCGGGCACAAAGGCGGCATTCTCGTCTCCAGCCGCGTATCGGAAGGCACTCGCTTCCAGGTCATATTTCCGGCCGCTGCCAGCACCTCCGCGAAGCCCCGGAATAACAGCTACCGCGCCGCGAATGAATCGCTTATAGGTGAAGGCACCATCCTGATTGTGGATGACGAGGAAATTGTCAGGCGTTTCGCGCGAGCCGGCCTGCAGATGTTCGGATATGAGACCCTGACCGCCAAAGACGGCCGGGAAGGGATCGAGATTTTCCGAGCCAATCGCGACATCGTGTCAGCGGTGCTTCTCGATATGACGATGCCCGCTCTCAGCGGCGAACAAGCTCTGCCGTTGCTGCGCCAGATTCGCCCCGACATTCCGGTCATCGCGTCTAGCGGTTTCAGTGAAGCTCAGGCCCGCACACAGTTCGGCAACGGCATCAACTACTTCATCCAGAAGCCGTACACCAGCCAGAAGCTCGCGGAAGTGGTCCGCATGGTTCTCAACCCGGATCTCGCCGCTGCCTCGCAGGGAATTTCAGAATGAAAAAAGTACCGCTGCATTGCTCTGTGCTGGCGGCCATCGCGATGGCAACAGGCGCCGTGGCCCAGACCCCCTTGCCGCCTCCCATGCCGGCTGGGCCCAATCCGAATTCTCAATACCGCCTCGGCCCCGATTCCATGCCGCGGGAAGGCGTGCCGAAAGGCGAGATCCGCGGCCCTTTTACGCTGCCGAGCAAAGTCTACCCGGCACGCAGCACACTTACTGGGTTTACGTCCCGGCTCAATACGATTCCGCCATTCCCGCCAGCCTGATGATTTTTCAGGACGGCCAAGCCTTCAAATACGAAGACGGCGACGTGCGCGCGCAGAACGTGATGGATAACCTGATCTATCGCCGCGAGATTCCGGTGATGATCGGCGTCTTCATCAATCCCGGCCGCACCCCCGAGCAACCTGAGCCCAATCCCAAGGAATGGGGCGACCGCACGACCAATCGGCCTGCCGAATACAACACGCCCGACGACAAGTACGCAAGAATTATTACCGAAGAGTTGATGCCCGCGCTTTACAAGGGATACAACATCTCGAAAGATCCCGAGCAGCATGGCATCGGCGGAGCGAGTTCAGGCGCGATCGCGGCGTTTTCGGTGGCTTGGGAGCGTCCCAACGATTTCCGGAAAGTGCTCAGCGTGGTTGGAAGTTTCGTGAATCTGCGCGGCGGCCACGTCTATCCCGAACGCGTACTCGAAAGCGCGAAGAAGCCCATCAGAATCTTCCTGTGCGACGGACGGAACGACAATCGCGGAATGGGCCGGGACGGTAAGGCCTATGACGAAAAACTCGACTGGTTCTTGCAGAATGTGCGCCTGATGAAGGCTCTGACTCAAAAAGGCTACGACGTGAACTATTCCTGGGGCATGAACCTTCACGGGCAGAAGTTCGGCGGGGCCATTTTTCCGGACATGATGCGATGGCTGTGGCGCGACGGCCCGGTTTCGACGGACCCAAACGACATGGTGGAGCGTGGCTTCCGCCAGCCGGCCGATAAGAAGACATCGGACAAAGCACAGTAGGCTGCGAGCGATTATAATAGAAGTACGGCTGCGGCTCACGCATACGCCCCGATTCCATGGTCTACAAATGTGCCTTTAGGATGCCGGTTATTCTTGCGGCTTGCGCCACCCTCGCCAGTGCCTGGCAGCCCCCGCCGTCCTCGGCCCGAAACGCCTTAACCAACAAATATTGCCTCGCGTGCCATAACGACAAATCCAAGACTGCCGGAGTCTCGTTGCAGGGGCTCGATGCCGCCAATGTCGGGGATAACGCCGCCGTTTGGGAAAAAGTGCTTCGGAAGATCAGCGCCAAGCAGATGCCTCCCGCGGGCCTGCCGCATCCTGACGACGCTACGGCGAAAGCCTTCACGGCGTCGCTCGAAACCGAGCTCGACCATTTCGCCGCGCTTCATCCGAACCCTGGCCGTCCGACGATCCACCGCCTGAACCGCGCCGAATACAGCAACGCCATCCGCGACCTTCTCGCGCTCGATATCAATCCCGGCGCCAGCCTTCCCGCCGACGATTCCGGTTACGGCTTCGACAACATCGGCGATGTCCTTTCCCTTTCGCCCATTCTGATTGAGCGCTACATGTCGGCCGCGCGCATGGTCAGCCGTCTAGCGGTTGGCGACCCCGACGTGAAGCCGCAGGTCGATCAGTTCAGCCCCGAAAAGGATTTCCCTCCTTCCGACAAAGCCGGCCCGAGAGTTCCGCGCAACGAGCGCATCAGCGACGATCTGCCGTTCGATTCCGCCGGTGGCTTGGCGATCCAGTACAGCTTTCCGGTGGACGCCGAGTACGTTTTCAAGATCCAGCTTCCCGTTGACGTAGCGTTTGGCGACGTGGCGCCGCCTCCCGAAGTTTTGGAGTTTCGTGCTCCCGTAAAAGCCGGCATTCGCGGTGTGGGATTGACCTTCATCCGTTCCGGCGCGGTTCCGGAATCTTTCCCTGGCTCGCATGAGACGCACGGGGCCGCTGCCCCGCCTCGCGCCATCGGTCACTTGGACCTCCGCCTGGACGGAGTTCGGCTGAAGTTGTACGAAGTACCCGCGGGTCCCCGAGGTGCGGCGTTCAAGAATCTATCCATCGGCGGTCCATACAACATCGCAGGCACGGGCGATTCCGCCAGCCGGCAGAAAATCTTCGTCTGCAAGCCAGTCACCCTGAAGGACGAAGAGCCGTGCGCTCGCAAAATTCTCTCGTCCATTGGACGCCGGGCCTTCCGCCGCCCGTTCACGGAAACCGACCTGAAGCCGCTGCTCGCCGTTTACCGCATCGGCCGCCATGAACCGCAAGTCGGCAACTTCGACCGCGGCGTGGAGATGGCGCTCCGTGCCATCCTCGTTTCTCCCGAGTTCCTTTTCCGCATGGAGAGCGACCCGGCCGGTGACGCGCCGGGATCCGTGCACCGCGTGAGCGATTTCGAGCTCGCCTCGCGACTCTCCTTCTTTCTCTGGAGCAGCATTCCCGACGACACACTGTTGAAGTTGGCGGAAACCGGCAAGCTGAAAGATCCTGCCGTCCTCGCGCAGCAGGTTACGCGCATGCTCGACGATCCCAAGTCGAAAGCGTTCGTCAAAAATTTCTCGGGCCAGTACCTGTTCGTTCGGAACCTGGCGTCGCAAAGGCCGGATCCCGATCAGTTCCCGGCCTATGACAACAATCTGCGCCATTCGTTCGAGCAGGAAAGCACGCTGTTCTTCAATGCGATCCTGCGCGAGAACCGCCCGGTCACCGAGCTGATCGATGCCAAGTTCAGCTTTGTGAATGAGCGTCTGGCCGAATTCTATGGAATTCCCGGCGTGCATGGCCCCCAGTTCCGGCGCGTCGCCATCACCGATCCGAATCGGGGCGGCATCCTTGGCCAGGGAAGCCTTCTCACGGTCACGTCATACCCCAACCGCACCTCCGTGGTGCAGCGCGGCAAATGGGTACTCGAGAATCTTCTCGGCACGCCGCCGCCCCCGCCCCCGCCCAACATTCCGTCGCTCGACGCTCACGGCAAAGATGGCAAACTCACCATGCGCCAAGCGCTCGAAATGCACCGCGCCAATCCGGTGTGCGCGTCCTGCCACTCCCGCATGGACCCGATCGGCTTCTCGCTGGAGAATTACGATGGCGTCGGCGCATGGCGCGAGAAAGACAACGGCGCTCCCATCGATGCTTCGGGCAAACTTCCGGACGGCACTGTCTTCACCGGCCCGGCCGGCCTGAAGCATTTGCTCTTGACCCAGCACCATGATGAGTTTGTTTCGACTTTCACCGAAAAATTGTTAACCTACGCGTTGGGACGGGGCGTCGAATCTTACGACCGTCCGGCTATGCGCGCGATTGTCCGCGATGCAGCTAAGCACAACGAAACGATCCCCGCCCTGATCGAGTCGATAGTAAAGAGTCCGCAGTTCCAGATGAGGAGAACGCCAGAGAATGATACTCACAAAGAAAGCTCTTGATCGCCGCACATTTCTCCGCGGCGTCGGAACCGCGGCGCTGGCCTTGCCGCTGCTCGATTCCATGATCCCGGCATTATCGGCAACCCGTCTGACCGCGGCGAAACCGGCGATCCGCCTGGGCTTCGTCTACGTTCCAAACGGCATCATCCAGAAGGACTGGGTTCCCAAAGCGATCGGCACCGGATTCGAGTTCATGCCGACAATGAAATCGCTCGAGCCGTTCCGCGACAACGTCATCGTGATGAGCAATCTGGCGCAGATCAATGGCCGCGCTCTGGGCGATGGCGCGGGTGACCACGCGCGCGCGGGAGCCACCTGGCTCACCGGCGTGCATCCCCGCAAGACCGAGGGCGCCGATATCCATGCCGCCATTTCCGCGGACCAGATTGCGGCCCGGGAGCTGGGCAAAATCACTCAGTTCGGCTCGCTCGAGCTCGGCATCGAAGAGCCGTTCCTGGCGGGCGGCTGCGATTCGGGTTATAGCTGCGCCTACACCAACACCATCTCCTGGCGCGGGCCGACCACGCCAAACCCCATGGAGATCAGGCCGCGCGCCGTCTTCGAGCGCCTCTTCGGCGATGGCCAGTCCACCGACCCAGCCGATCGCCTGCGCCGCATGAGCCAGGATCGCAGCATTCTCGATTATGTCCGCGCCGATCTCTCGCGACTGCAGTCCGCTGTCGGCGGCCGCGACCGCAGCAAGCTTGATGAGTATACGGAGGGCATCCGCGACATCGAGCGCCGCATCCAGAAGGCCGAGCAGCAGGCCGCCACCATGAAGCTTCCGGTGATGGAGCGCCCCGCCGGCATCCCCGATACGTTCGAAGAGCACGCCAAGCTGATGAGCGATCTGATGGTCATCGCCTTCCAGACCGACATGACGCGCGTGATCACCTACATGATGGCCCGCGAAGGCAGCAACCGCAGCTACCGGGAGATCGGCATTCCCGACGGCCACCACTCCGTGACGCATCACCAGAACGATCCCGAGAAGATTGCGAAGGTCCAGAAGATCGACGAACACCATGTGAAGTCCCTGGCCTATCTGGTCGGGCGGCTGCAGGCGACGCCCGATGGCGACGGAACGCTTTTGGACCACACGCTGTTGCTTTACGGCAGCAGCATCCGCGACGGCAACGCGCACGATCACCACGATTTGCCCTTGGCTCTGATCGGCGGTAAGACGGCCAGCGTGAGCGGCGGCCGCCACGTGCAGTACGCGCCTGAAACCCCGATGACCAATCTGCTGGTGACGATGCTCGACAAGGCGGGCGTTCCCGCGGACTCTCTCGGCGACAGCACCGGCAAGGTCGATCAACTCGGCGGAGTCTAGCTGAATGCGATGCACCGCGGCCAGTATGCGCCGCCTGTCCTGTCTCGTTTTCCTATCCGTTTCCGTCTGCGCCGCGACCGATTTCAATCTGATCGACGCCATCAAAGATCAGAATCGGAATGTAGTGATCGCGCTGATCAACGCGCGGTCAGGCATCAATTCACCGCTGCCGGACGGTTCGACACCGCTGGCCTGGGCCGCGTATCAAGACGATGCCGAGGTGGTCGACCTGCTGCTCAAGGCCGGAGCCAAAGTGAACACCGCCGATGAATACGGCGAAACGCCCCTGACGCTGGCATCCGCCAACGGCAACGCCGCCATTGTGGAGAAATTACTCGCGGCTGGGGCAGATGCCAAGGCCGTTCGCTCGAACGGTGAAACTGCCCTGATGATCGCCGCCGATTCCGGCAATCCGCAAGTCGTCCAACTACTCATCGGCCATGGCGCAAACATCGAAGCCGTGGAAACCGTGAAGGGACAGAACGCCCTGATGTGGGCTGCCGCTAAAGCCAATACCGCCGCGCTCGACGCGCTGCTCAAGGCTGGCGCCAAACCGAATGCCGCATCCAAAGCCGGCTTCACTCCGCTGCTCTTCGCGGCGAGGAAGGGCGATCCCAAGGCCGTTTCGAGCCTGCTAGCCGCCGGAGCTGACATTAACTACACCGTGCCGGGTGGTCCGAGCCCACTCCTCACGGCCGTTACGGCCAAGAAGTCCGAAGCCGCCGAAGTGCTGATCGCCAAGGGTGCCGATGTGCGTCTGAAAGATGGCTCGGGCAACACCGCGCTGCATATTGCCGCGGAGGCCGGCGACCTTTCCATGGTACGGAACCTACTGGCGAAGGGTGCCGATGTGAACGCGCGGAATCACAAAATCGAACCGGATGGCGGTGCCGACCAAGCCGGAGAACAGACACCGCTCATGTTGGCCGCGGCAGCGAATCACCTGGACGTGATGCACGCGCTCGCCGAGGCCGGGGCCGACCCACTGCTCAAGGCGCAAGGCGGCGTCACTCTGATGATGGCGGCAGCCTTCAGCGGGCACATCGAGACCGTCGAGTACGCCTATTCATTGAACCCGGATGTGAAATCGGCGACCGACAAAAAAAGTACCGTAATGCACGCCGCGGCCGCCAATCCTTTAGACCAATCGACCGAGCCCGAAGTCTGCAAGGTGGTCCAGTTCCTGGCCGACAAGGGAGCCGATCTGGACGACCTCGATGCGCGCGGCCGTACGCCGATCGCGATCGCCGCCGACCTGCCGATCGAAAAAGCCGTCGAGCTCCTCACCAAGCTGGTCGTAGCCACCGGCGCCACTCCCCGCAAATCTTCCAACCGCTAGAAAATCCCTCAAACTGGAAATATGAAGCGCTCCGGTTTCGCCGACCTGCCGCTGCACGGCGGCCGCGTGCCGCCTTGGCTCGCCCAGCGCATGACCGAGCTCGGCACCGCCATTGTCGAGAGCATCCTGCTGCACTACGGCCCCTCCGAGCTGCTCTCGCGCCTGAGCGACCCCTTCTGGTTCCAGGCCCTCGGCAGTGTCATGGGCATGGACTGGCACTCTTCCGGCATCACCACGTCGGTGCTTGGAGCGCTGAAGCGCGGCCTCAATCCGCGCGCCGCCGACCTCGGCATCTATGTCTGCGGTGGTCGCGGCAAGCAATCGCGCAAGACTCCCGACGAGCTCCGCGCCCTCGGCAACGCCCAGGGTCTCGACGCCGACGCCCTGGTCCGCACCAGCCGCCTGACGGCCAAAATCGACAACAACTGCGTTGCCGACGGCTTCCAGATTTATCTGCACTCTTTCATCGTCTCGGCCGCCGGAGAATGGGCCGTCGTGCAGCAGGGGATGAACGCGGCATCCGGCTTCGCGCGCCGCTACCACTGGCATTCCGCACAGGTGCACGACTTCGTTTCCGCGCCGCACTCCGGCATCATCGGCGAGCACCAGGGCACCATCATGAATCTGGTCGACGCCCAAGCCGAGCCCGCGCAGAACGCGCTCATGCAGATCGCGCGCGATCGCCCCGACGTCACGCTTAACCAAGCCCGCCACCTTGTGATGCCGCGTCACCATGACGCCCGCGCCGAAAATGTCGATCTGAAACGGCTGGGCGCGGTGCTCGCTGTCGCCTATGAACGCCCGCTCCACGATTTCGCAGACTTGCTGCTCGTCGAAAACCTCGGCCCACGCACCTTGCAAACGCTAGCGACGGTCGCCGAGGTGGTGCATGGAACGCCGGTACGGTTCTCCGACCCCGCACGATTCTCTTTCGCTCTCGGCGGGAAGGACCGACACCCCTTCCCCGTGCCGCTGAAAACTTATGACGATTCCATCGCCGTCCTGCGGCACTCGCTCGACACCGCGAAACTCGATGGCGGACATAAGCTCGACGGGTTCCGCCGCTTGAACCAATTCGTCAATGCCGTGGAGAAACGCTTCGCGCCGGAAGCCGACCTGCCCGCGCTCGTGAAGCATGAACTCGAGATCTCGCCGTCGCTGAACGGTCGCAGCGTGTTCGACGACAGAGCTGATCGCAAGCGACCGTCCAAGCCGCGGCAACTCTCGCTATTCTGAAGCTGCCCCACAAACATGAAAATCGCCACCTTCAACGTGAACTCGGTCCGCCGGCGCCTGCCCATCATCCTCGATTGGCTCACGGAGAATAAGCCCGACGTGCTCTGCCTGCAGGAGACCAAAGTCGCCGACGCGGACTTCCCGGTGGCGCCGATCGAAGCCGCCGGCTACCACGTCACCTTCCGCGGCATGAAAGGCTACAACGGCGTCGCCACGCTAACCCTTCAGAAGCCCGAACACATCATCCATGGCTTGCACGAGCGCGCCGACAACGAAGATGTCCGCATTCTGCAAACCGTCGTCGCCGGCATCCCCATCATCAACACCTACGTTCCGCAGGGCTATCTCGTCACCTCCGAAAAGTACGTGTTCAAGCTGGAATGGTTCATGCGCCTGCGCACTTACTTCGAGCGCCATCTCGATCCGCAAAAACCCGCCGTTTGGCTCGGCGATCTAAATGTCGCCCCCGAACCGATCGATGTCTATCACCCCGATCGCCGCGTAAACGATGTCGACTTCCACATCGACGCGCGCAACGCTTATAAGCAAACTGTCGCCTTGGGCTTCATCGACGTGTTCCGCAAGCTGCACCCCGACCGCGTTCAATACACTTACTGGGATTATTTCCGCAACGCGTTCGAACACAACTGGGGATGGCGCATCGACCACATCCTGGCCACTGCGCCGCTTGCCGCCGTCTGCACACACGCCGATGTCGATCTGGTCCCGCGCAAGGCACCGAACGCCTCAGACCACACCGTGATGTGGGCCGAATTCGCTATTCCGCCAGTTTGATGGGAACGCTGGCTTCCGTCGTGCCCCAGCGCAGTGTCAGCGTAGCCGCGTTCGAGCCTGCGGGCGCCAGCACCATGGCGAAGGTCTCGATTGGCGCACCCGCCTTCTTCAAGCTCAAGCTGGTGCGACCCAGATCCTGCGCCTCGGAATACTCAGTGCCCCACTGTCCGGTCTGCTTGCTGATCGCCAGTTTCCAATTGTCCGCGTTGGCGAAGGTGTAGATGGTATAAGTACCCTTCGGAACGCGCAGATCGCCGATCATCAGATCCCCTTCGGTGATCAGCGTAGTGGCCGCATCCGCGCCGGTGCGCCACACTTTGCCGTAAGGAATCAGCCCGCCCTCAACCTTCCGGTTCCGCGCCGAGGGTGCGCTGTATTCGATCACTACGTTCTTGCCGCCCAGCGAGACGCTGGTGCTGGCTTCGGGGCTAAGCTTGTTCGGCGGCTGCTTCCGCACGCCGGCCTGTGCGGCGACGGTCAACGTAAGTACAGAAAGCAAGAGTGCCAGTTTTGTCATGGAAAATCTCCTTTCCTCTAGCTTAGCCGCTCAGGATGGAGGAAAAAACGGCGGCCGAGATATTCGCGGTATCCGTTTGAATGTGTACATCATTGGAGAGGAGAGACTGCCACGCCGAGAATAGATTTTGTCCTTCGTCACGCCTTGCTTGCCGCCAAAGCGGTCACTGAGGAGGCGGATCATGTGCAGCTTTCCGGTAGGGATAGTTCGCGGGTTCTCGATCTGCTGGAGAATCCGCCCGCGCCGAATGCGAAAATGCTGGCAGCCGCTCGGGCTTTACCAAAGCAGTCATAACCGTGACGGGATGGCACCAAGCGCCGATCGATAAGAAACATGATCGCGAAGCGTTCGACCGCGGCGAAGATGCGTTGAATGAATTCTTGCGCCGTTGCCGGCTTCCGTGTAGCGCGCCTGGCTGTGGATCGCAGGTTGCAAGGTCAGGGAATTGGCGGACAACTTTTGCTCGGGGCGGGAAGACGCTGCCTGTTGGGCTCGGCGGAGGCTCGCGGCGTCGTGCTTGTCATCGACGCCAAGAATGAAAGGGTTGCAGGCTGGTATGCCAGCTATGGCGCTGTGCCGCTGCTAGACGCGCCTCTATCTCTGCTGCTGCCGTTCAAGCCACTGCTGCTCCACGGGCATCTCTACCGTCTGCGCGCTTCGTCCGAGCCACGCTAGGATCTCTGGCATGGCCGCATTCGCCGCCGCTTCTCCGGCTTCGATCATTTTCGAACCCGTGTCGAAGCCATCCCATGGAATGTGCGCCACGTCCGGCTCGATCACCACCGACGAATGCTTCCGCCATGATTCCTCCGTGCGCGACTGCATAATCTGGAAGCAGCGGTTAACCACTTCCAACATGTTGTGCGGCTCCGGCACCGAGGCCTGAATCGGAATCACCGCCGAGATCACGTGAGTCGCGCCCATGGCACGGGCCAGCAGCGCCGGCACTTCCATGCTCATTGCGCCATCCACCAGCAAACGGCCCTGGTGGCGCACTGGCTGAAATAAACCAGGGTAGGAGCAGCTTGCCCGAATCGCGATCGACACGTCCCCCTTGTCCCGGAAGAAAACCGGCTGTCCAGTTGTGAGTTCGGTCGCGACCACGCCGAGCGGAATCTTCATGTCTTCAAAATTAAAATTCTTTAGCAATCGCCGCAGGAAACGCGTCATGCGCTCGCTGCCCGCCAAGCCGAGCCTGCAGATGCTCCACCGCGCTACATCGTTGAAGCGCATTGTGCAGCCCACGCGCCCGATCTCATCGAGAGGCGCGCCACTGGCATACGCCGCTGCGCAGATCGCGCCCGCACTCACTCCCGTAATGCAATGCAGAGGGATGTTGTTCTGTTCCAACACCCGCAGAATGCCCACGTGAGCAACGCCACGCGCGAATCCTCCGCCTAGCGCCAAGCCGATTCGCACGGGCTCGGGAGGCGCCGGCATCACCAACGTCGGCCCGACGTCTTTCTTACGTCCACCCGCATGAAACCAGTGCTGCCAACTCCACCTGCGTTCCGCGCGTTCCACTTCCCACCTCCCGGCGACCCTCGCCAAATGGTCTACTATAAATTTCGATGTGCATTTCTGTAGCCAAGTTCCTTTTGCTGTTCCTTTGTTTGGCGCGAGTTATGCCCGTGTATGGGCAGCGCAACCTCGCCGGAACCCCGGAAATCAAGCTCGCGCTCGATAAGTTGAATGTGCTCGGAAGCGTTCTGATGATCGCCGCCCATCCCGACGACGAGAACACCGCGGTGCTCGCCTACTACGCCCGGGGCCAGAAAGTTCGCACGGCTTATCTATCGGCGACGCGCGGTGAAGGCGGACAGAATCTGATCGGTTCGGAACAAGGCGATCTGCTCGGCCTCATCCGGACACAGGAGCTTCTAGGGGCGCGCCACATCGACGGCGCCGAGCAGTTCTTCACGCGCGCCATCGACTTCGGCTTCAGCAAAACTCCCGATGAAACTCTGCGGAAGTGGGGTCATGAAAAAATCCTCGGCGACGTGGTATGGGTGATTCGCCGCTTCCAGCCGGACGCCATCATCCTTCGTTTCTCCGGCACGCCGCGCGACGGTCACGGGCATCATCAGGCATCCGCCATCCTCGGCAAAGAAGCGTTCACCGCCGCCGCCGATCCCACGCGTTTCCCCGAACAACTCTCGTCGGTCAAGCCCTGGAAAGCCAAGCGTCTCATGTGGAATGTCTTCAGCTTCACGCCCGACCAGGAGCGCGAGGCGGCCGCCATAAAGAGCCGCATCGAAGTCGATACCGGAGTCTATGACCCCGTGCTCGGCAAATCCTACGCCGAGATTGCCGGCCTCAGCCGCAGCGAACATCGCAGTCAAGGCATGGGAGCGCCCGAGCGCAAAGGCCCTTCACGCAACTTCCTTGCCCTGGTTGCCGGCGATCCAGCCACGTCGACGCTCTTCGATGGCGTTGATATTACCTGGAACCGCGTCCCCGGCGGGGATCGCATAGGCGCCATCCTCGCCCGCGCCGCTCAGCAGTTTCAGCCCGAGCATCCCGAACAAACGATACCGGCGCTGCTCGAAGCCCGCGCCATCATCGAGACACTTGCGGCCACCGACATCTGGGGACGGCGAAAGCTCGCTGACATCGATGAAGCTATCGCGCTCTGCGGGGGCATTTGGGTCGATGCCGAAGCCGATCGCTACGCCGCTGTCGACGGCGGGCCGCTGTCGGTCAAGCTCACCGCCATCAGCCGTCTCAACACTGCCGTCGGCGGAGTTCACGTCCATCTCGAGGGTCTCGCCTTGCAAGATGTCGACCTCGCGGGCACGCTGGAGAACAACGTTCCCGTAACGCAGACTGCGAAGCTTACCGTGCCCGCGAATGAACCCGAGTCGCAGCCGTTCTGGCTCAAGTACCCGCACGCCGGTGACGATTACGACATCCGCGATCCGCAGCTCATTGGCCGCCCCGACCCCATCCCCGTCCTCCAGGCCGTATTCAAACTCGCCGTCGGCGGCGCGCAGATTACGCTCACCCGCCCCGTCGAATACCGTTATGTCGATCGCGTGCGAGGCGAGTTGACGCGTCCCCTTACGGTCGTCCCCGCCGTTGCTCTCAATCTGGCACAGCCCGTTCTGGTGTTCCCGAATCAGACATCGCGCCGCGTCACGGTGCAAGTGCAAGGGAACGTCCCCAAGGCCGCGGGCACGGTCGGAATATCCGTCGACACCGGCTGGAGCGTCACTCCCGAGTCGCAGGAGTTTTCTCTGAACGATGTCGGCCAGCAGAAAGAACTGTCGTTCACGGTAACGCCTCGCCCCGACGCCGATTCAGGCCAACTCCGCGCCGTGGCTCTGGTTAACGGCAAGCATCTGGCGTCCTCCATGCAGGTCGTCGATCACGAACACATCCCGCCGCAGACTGTCTTCCACGCAGCCACGGAAGCTCTCCGCATGGCTCCGCTGAAAGTACTCGCCCGGCGCATCGGCTACATCATGGGCGCGGGGGATGCCGTGCCCGATGCCATAGAACAGATGAACTGCGACGTGACGATTCTCTCTGCCGACGATCTGGCGCGCGGCGATCTTTCCGCATACGACGCCATCGTCACCGGCGTTCGCGCCTACAACGTCCGCGCGGATTTGCGCGCCAATCAACCGCGCCTGCTCGATTACGTTCGCGACGGCGGCACGCTCATCGTGCAGTATGTCGTCGCCGAAGACCGCCGCTTTTCGCCACGCAACAGCACTGAACTCGATGCCCTCGGGCCTTATCCG
>JBBROU010000113.1:0-17012 GCA_038229055.1 Bryobacterales bacterium
GATCCGCTGCGCCGCGATGTAGAATCCGACCGAAGCCGGCGTCGCCACCAGGTACAGAATGAACGTGTTGCTCGAAGTGTAGAGCGTGATGGCAGCGGTCGAGATGAAGATGTGCCACCCGCTTCCCAGGGTCTCGGTGATGTCTTTCCAGGAAATCCGCGAGAACCCAAGCCCGGTAAATTTGCGGACGTACATCAACCCGACGAGGCCCGCGACCGCGCTGCTGCCCGATTGAATTGCGGCCGCGATTAGATAATCGGACTCCTTGCGCACGAAGAAAAAAATGGTCATGAGCCCGAAAATTCGCGCGCCCACTTCGCGAATGGTGATGTACTCCATCTTCTCGAGGCCCTGAAATAGCCACACGGGGAAGAGCACGCTTCCCAACACCGCGAGAAAGCTGATATAAAAAATCGGCCAATCGTGCCGCAGCTTCGGGACCACGAAAATGATTGCGGACATCATCACCAAGCCCACCACCATGAGCAGCGACTTGGCGGCCATAACCGCGCTGTAAATCCGCGACAGCTTTGCTGGATCGTTGCGATGCACGGCGACGTCCTGCGTCGCGCTCAAGTTAAATCCGTAGTCGGTGAACGTAAGGAAATATTGGACGAAGGCTTGCGACGAACCGATCAATCCGAAATATGCCGGATTGAGTACGTGCGCCAAATACGGAAACGTAATCAGCGGCAGCAGATAATTTGCGGCCTGAATGCCATAGAGCGCCAGCGCGTTCCGCACCACGGGATGCTGGGTGTAGCGGCGCATTCAATTCGGCTGAGTCAGAATCTCCACGGCTTTTTGGATTACGGGATCGCGCTGAAAATCCACTTCATCGCCTTTGGCCACACCGAGGACCTGGTTGAAGATCTCCGACTTCAGGCGGTTCTGGATGTAGTCGCGTTCGCGCGACCACTCGGCAACGCCGGGCTGAATCTGCCGCTCGTACAGCCATGCCTGGAAACGATCGAGCAGCGCGGGCGTCACCTCGAAGTCTTCGGTCACCTTGTTCTGCCGGGTGTATTCCGTGGCGAACGTCATGAACGATCCTGAGATATCGAGAACGCTGCGCAGCCGCGAGAGTTCGCTCGGATATACCACAAGATCGGGTACGATGCCGCCGCCGCCTGGAACCTTGCGTCCTTTGTCCGTATGGAAGTCGGCTGTTTGATTCGGATGCGCGGCGGTCGATGACAGCGCGAACTCTTCGCTCTTCAGAGGCTTCTGAATCGATCGGCCGCTGGGCGTGTAATAGAGCGCGGTGGTGAGGGCGACACCCGTGTTCTGCGACAGCGGAAACACGCTCTGTACCAAACCCTTGCCGAAACTCGGCTCGCCTAGAACCGTTGCGCGGTCGTGATCCTGCAGCGCGCCCGTGACGATTTCGGATGAACTCGCAGTCTTCCCATTCACCAGGACGGTGAGCGGAAATTCATACGGCTTCGCCGATTCGGGAACTTTCTCTTCTTTCTCCGTCACATTGCGTCCGCGGATCGTCAGTATTTTCTGGCCTGGCTTCAGGAAAAACGAAGCCACATCCACCGCCGACGTAACCAATCCGCCCGGATTGTTGCGGAGATCGAGCACCATGCCGTGGAGTTTCGCGCCGCCCAATTTCTCGATGCCATCGTGAAGCTGCGCCGCGGTCTTCTCCTCGAAGCTGGTGACGCGCACATACGCGATGCCGGGCTTCAAGAGAAATGCGCGATCGACACTCGGCTCCTGCAGCTCTTCGGGAACCATGGTGAACTGGAGCAGGCGCACGTTCCCGCTGCGCCTGACGTCAAGCTTCGCGGGCGCGCTTTTCGACTGGCCCAACAGACCGACCAGTTGATCCAGATCCAGACGATCCAGGCGGATATTGTTTACTGCGAGAATTTCATCGCCCGGAGCCAGCCCCGACTTTGCCGACGGGGTACCGGGCAATGTTTGCAGCACGATCACACGGCCGGGCAGCACGGAGACCACGCTGCCGAAGCCCTTGGAGGTCGAATTCTGCATCTGCTTAAGCTGCTCGAACTGACCGGGATCGAAGAAAACGGAGTGCGGATCAAGTTTTCGCAGCAGCCCCGGTATAGCGCCTTGATAGAACGCCTGTTCCGGATTGACGGGGTCGGCAGCGCGACTTTCGATAATCGCGTAGACATCAATGAGCCGTTTCAGCTCTCGAGGGGTGTCGCCGATGCTGGCGGGCTCGGGCTTGGCACGGTCAGGCTTCCTTGGCGGGTCCGCCGCAAAAGCGGTTGTGAGGCAGAGAAGAATGGTGGCGAACAGCCGCATCTAACGTGTAAACCGCGTAGCCTTCTTCGTTGCGTGGCGTTCCAGCGCGAGCGAAATCAGCCGGTCCACCAGTTCAGCGAACGGGACTCCGGCATGCTCCCACATCTTCGGGAACATGCTGATGGAAGTGAAACCTGGAATGGTGTTGATCTCGTTCACAAACAGCTTGCCGGTGGTATTTTCACGCAGGAAATCGACGCGCGCCATCCCCGCGCACCGCACGGCCTCGTAGCACCCTATCGCCAGTCGCTGCATCTCGGCAGTTTGTTCCGGCGAAAGATTCGCCGGAAGCTCAATCCTGGCTTTATCGAGAAGATACTTGTCGTCGTAATCGTAGAATTCGCGCGACGGAAAGATCTCGCAGGGGGTCGCGGCAACCGGATGTTCGTTGCCCATTACCGAACATTCAAATTCGCGCCCGGTGATGCCGCGCTCCACCACGATCTTGGGATCGAACTCGGCCGCAAGTTTGACGGCCGCGCGCAATTCTTCCACATCGTGAACCTTGGAAATCCCCACCGACGAACCGAGGTTCGCGGGCTTTACGAACATCGGAAACGGAATGCGTTTCGCGAGCTCGTCGACATTCAAATCGTCACGCGTCAGCGTCGCGAATTCGACGATGGGCAGCCCGCGCTCCAGGCAGACGCGCTTCATCATCTCTTTGTCCATGGAAAGCGCGGAGGCCAGCACGCCCGCGCCGACATAGGGCAGATCGGCCAGTTCCAGCAGCCCCTGCATGGTTCCGTCTTCGCCGAAGGTTCCATGCAGAATCGGGAAGACCACATCGATATGCGGCTGTGCGCCGGGCTCCGGAAGAATCGGCTTGGGACTCCACTTCCCTTCCTTGCTGATTTTGTAATGAATCACTTCGTAGCGCGCCGGATCGAGCGATTTGATAATAGATTCCGCCGACCGGATCGAAATTTCGTGCTCTCCGCTCCGACCTCCATAGATCAGTGCGATGCGCGTCTTCATTACAGAATTTTCTTGCCCAGCGCGGAAAGAATCAGCTCGACCGCGAGATCCGCCGTGCGATTCACTTCATCGATCACGGGATTGACCTCGACCACTTCCATGGAAACCATGCCGCCGCTGTCACAGATAATCTCCATCGCCAGATGCGCCTCGCGATAGGTGGCGCCGCCGCGCACCGGAGTGCCTACGCCGGGCGCGTACTCGGGATCCACATAATCGAGATCGAGCGAAAGATGGAAACCCGCCGTGCCGCGCGACGCGATGGCGACGGCCTGGTCCATAATCGAATGCAGCCCCTGCTCATCGATGTCGCGCATGGTGAACGCGGTTACGCCGCTCTCGCGAACGTTGGTGCGCTCCAGAATATCCACGTCGCGAATGCCCAGCAGGACTACATTCTTGGGGTCGACCTTAGGCGAGAATCCGAACATCTTGGTCAGCTCCGCCGGCCCCATCCCGATACAACATGCCAGCGGCATCCCGTGGATGTTCCCCGATGGGCTCGATTGCGGCGTGTTCATATCGGCATGCGCGTCGACCCAGATCATGCCGATCTTCTGGCGCTTCTTGCGGAAAAACTTCGCAACACCGCCCACGGTCCCAATCGCGATGGAGTGATCCCCACCCAGAACGAGCGGCGCCTTTCCCTCGATCATCGACTGCGAGACCATCTCGCCTAGACGCTCGCACAATGCCGTGATCTGCGGCAAATATTTCGCGTGCTTCGGTCCTTCGGGAATGCTCTCCTGCTGGTCTACAGGGAGGTTCCCGAGATCGTCCACCTCATAACCCAGATGGGCGAGGCGCTTGTTCAAATTCGCGACGCGCAACGCGGAAGGACCCATGTCCACCCCGCGGCGGTCCGAGCCGAGGTCGAGAGGCGCCCCGATAATCGCAATACTAGACTGCTTCATAGTTTAGGGACGGAGACGGTAGAGCATGCGCGGAAAGGCGATGGTTTCGCGAATGTGCTCAAGACCGCACAGCCACGCCACGCACCGCTCGATGCCCATGCCGAACCCGCCATGCGGAACAGTTCCGTATTTCCGCAAATCGATATACCATTCAAAAGCTTCGCGCGGCAGATGATGTTCTTCAATGCGGCGCAGCAGAAGCTCGGGGTCGTGCACGCGCTGGCCGCCGCCGATGATCTCGCCGTAGCCTTCGGGAGCGAGCACATCCACGCCCAGCGCGACGTCGGGCCGGTCCGGATCGGGAGCCATATAGAACGCCTTGATTGCCGAAGGATAACGGTCCACCATGATGGGACGGTCGAACTGCTGCGTCAGTATGGTTTCGTCGGCGCCGCCGAAATCGCCGCCCCATTGGATTTGGCTGCCGTGAGCTTGCAGGATTTTGACGGCTTCGTCGTAGCTTAGGCGCGGAAACGGCGCGGTGACACGCTCCAGTTTCGATATGTCGCGCTCCAGCGTCTTCAGCTCAGGCCCGCGATTTTCGAGAACATGCAGGACCACCGAAACGATCATCTCTTCGGCTACGCGCTTCACTTCTTCCAGATCCGCGTACGCCATTTCCGGCTCGACCATCCAGAACTCGGTGAGATGCCGGCGTGTCTTCGATTTCTCGGCGCGGAAGGTCGGTCCGAAACAATAGACTTTGCCGAATGCCATCGCGTTGGCTTCGTTATAAAGCTGCCCGGATTGCGTCAGGTAGGCTTTTTCGTCGTCGAAATAATTCACTTCGAAGAGCGTGGTGGTGCCTTCGCAGGCCGCGGGCGTGAAGATGGGCGTGTCGACGAGCGTAAATCCGTGGCTGTCGAAGTAGTCCCGAACGGCTTTGATCACGGCGTGGCGCACGCGAATGATGGCGTGCTGCCGCTGGCTGCGTAGCCACAGATGCCGCCGGTCGCTTAGGAATTCGGTGCCGTGCTCTTTGGGAGTGATCGGGTACGGATCCGATTCCGGAACGCGCTGGATTATCTCAACGCCTTCGACGTCCATTTCGAAGCCGCCGACCGCGCGCGCGTCGGCGCGAATCTTGCCGGTGACGATGATGGATGATTCCTGCGTGAGATTCTTGATGCTCTCGAAAACATCTTCCGGAAGGGCGTTCTTCACGGCCACGCACTGCATGAGGCCGGTGCCGTCGCGGAGTTGCGGGAAAACAATCTTGCCCGACTTGCGCAAGTTGAACAGCCAGCCCGGAATTTGAACAGTCTCGTTCTCGTGCCCCGCAGCCTGGGATATCGTAATTCTTGGGTGCATTAATAAAGGTGCGGGAAAGGGCGGATTTCGCCGATTCGACGCTTTCTCTATCATAGCTTCCGGCTGCGGAAATTGCCCGTTTTGCAGAATGGGCGCGCTCAGTGAAACGGTGGCGAGTTCTGCGGGTCGAGGACGTGGTTGAGCCCGAGGAACTCGGTCAGGCCCTCGTCGATGGCTACTATTTCTTGCTCCGGGAGTTCACCAAAGACGCGACGGATTCGGCGCTTGTCGATGGAGCGCAAGTGGTCAATCAAGGCGTAAGACAACTTTGCGAGGCCACTCGGGCCGGGCTCAAGCGACGGGTATAAGATTCCCTTCCCCGGAGTTCCCGTAATGGGCACCACACAGAGAAGGGGAAATCGCTGATCGCCGATGACATCCGGATCGCTCACCACGATGCACGGCCTCACGCCGCGTTGTTCGTGTCCCAATGCCGGATTGAGGTCCGCAACAACAATGGCACCGCGACCAAGTTTCACTCACTCGCCCCGACCCAGCCTTTGCCGACGATCCACCGAATTGCTTTGCCACTGCTGTTGTCGACAAGAGACTCGGCGTCCTCTTCAGGCAAGTTCCGAGCCCATTCGTCGAGTCCTTGTTCCGCGAGTTCAACACCCTCGGGATGAGGATTTTGAAGGGATTGGCGCAATTCCATGCGGCGCCGGCGATCCAACTCGTGGCGGACGGCTTCCGCCACAAACTTGCTGCGGTTTTTCTCCACACGGTCGATGTTTTTGACGAGGTGGTTAGGAAGCGTAACGGTGACACGTTCTACAGCAGCCATTTCATACCTTAAGTATGATCATATCATTTGCGAGCGTACCACTATGCCAAATCGGCCGGAGCGTGATGAATCCTCTATTTCCCTTTTCAAAGCAAAGCAGTACACGTTGGAGTCGTGATCAACGGCGAATGCGCGGCCGTCTGAGATCGCCAAGCCGCTTAAAATGCACCCAGGCGCTTCTCTTCCCCGCCGTTTGGGCCGCGTTTTCGCCGGTTGACAGTCCGAATGACCGGGCCCGATGGCGGCCGACGATCTTGAGAACCTCAGGAACTACCTTCGCGAACACTGGAAATCCGCCCTCTGAGGTAGACTCATCTACAGTGCGCAATCCCGGGGCGGGGTATCAGCCGCCGCGGCGCCGACTATGAACTCAGACGAACTGGCGCCTATCGCCGACCTGCTCGATTCGGTTGCGACGCCCATCTGGATCAATCACGCCAACTGGGTCGTTTATATCAACGCTGCCGGTTTGGCCATGCTCGCCGCGCGACCGGATCAGGTCATCGGAAAGTCGCCCCTCGATTTTATTCACCCGGACAGCCTAGCGGCCGCCAAAGAACGTATTGCCGCTCTGCTGAGCGGCGCGGGGCGCGTTCCTCCGACGAACGAGCGTTTCCTTCGAGCCGACCGTTCGGTCCTCGATGTCGAAGTCACCGCATGGACCATTCCGTACGCCGGCGCGCGTGCCATCGAGGCAACGTTCATCGATCTGACGGCCCGCGAATTGAATGCGGAACACGACCGGCTATCGGGGTTAACGGCCGACATCGGAATCGCTTTAACGCAGGGCGAATCGCTTCCCGAGATGCTCCAGATGTGCTCGGAATCCATCGTGCGACGCCTGGACGCAGCATTTGCGCGCATCTGGACGTTGAACGAACGCGAACAGGTTCTCGAGTTGCAAGCCAGCGCCGGGATCTACACCCACATCGACGGCCCTCATGGGCGCGTGCCCGTGGGCAAGTTCAAGATCGGCCTGATCGCCCAGGAACGCCAACCGCACTTGACCAACGACGTGCTGCACGATCCGCGTGTCGGCGATCAGGAATGGGCCCGGCGCGAGGGCATGATCGCGTTCGCGGGCTATCCGCTCGTTGTGGACAGGCGGCTGGTCGGCGTTGTCGCGTTGTTCGCGAGGCGCGTGCTCGGCCGCAATACGCTCGACGCCCTGGCAACCATAGCCAATGCCATCGGCGTCGGCATCGATCGCAAACACAACGAAAGCGAGCTACGCGGAAGTGAGGCGCGCAAAGCGGCGATCCTGGAATCCGCTCTCGATTGCATCATCAGCATCGATCACGAAAGCCGCATTCTTGAATTCAATAAGGCGGCCGAGAAAACTTTTGGGTATCGGCGCGAGGAGGTGCTCGGGAAGGAGCTTCCGGCGCTGATTATTCCGCCCGAGCTGCGCGACCGTCACTACCGCGGGATGGCGCATTACCTGGCGACCGGCGCGGGCCCGGTGCTCGGCACGCGCATCGAGATTACCGGGATGCGCGCGGATGGGTCGCAGTTTCCGATCGAGCTGGCGGTCACGCGAATTCCGTCCGACGGGCCTCCGCTTTTCACGTCAACTCTGCGCGACATCACGGCCGCCAAAATCGTCGAGGCGGATCTCAAGCGCGCGAAGGACGACGCCGAAGAAGCCAACAAGGCGAAAAGCGTATTCCTGGCTAGCATGAGTCATGAATTGCGGACGCCGCTGAACGCGATTATCGGTTACGGCGAAATGCTGCAGGAGGAAGTGCAAGACCTTGGGCTCAAGTCGCTGGGGCCCGACCTTCAGAAAATTCACGCGGCCGGAAAACACCTGCTCGCGTTAATTAATGACGTCCTCGATCTGTCGAAGATTGAAGCCGGGAAGATGTTCGTCTTCCTGGAAGACGTCGCGGTCGGCACACTGATCGAAGAGGTAGTCAACACGGTCCAGCCGCTGATCGCGCGCAACGGGAACACCCTCAGCGTTGAGCTTGGCCCCAACCTGGGCAGCATGCATACCGACGTCACCAAGCTGCGGCAGAGCCTCTTCAATCTTTTGTCGAATGCGGCCAAATTCACTAGCTCGGGCGCCATCGCTCTGCGGGCGGACGCCGACGGTCCTGGCCAGATGGTTTTTTCGGTGACAGACAGCGGGATCGGCATGCAGCCCGAACAGATGGAGAGTCTGTTCAAACCGTTCCAGCAAGCCGAGGCCGGCACCAGCCGCCACTTTGGGGGCACAGGCCTGGGATTGGCACTGACGCGGCATTTTTGCGTGCTTCTGGGCGGCGATGTGAAGGCGGAGAGCGCGCCGCGCAAGGGCTCGATTTTCACCCTCCGACTGCCACGGAATACCAACGCGGACGGTGCGGGCGAGGGCGCGCCCGCCGGCAATGCGGAGCCAACTTCCGGAGGACGCCAAGACCGCGGAACCGTTTTGGTGATCGACGACGACGCCAACTCGCGTGACTTACTCAAGCGACTGCTATCCAAAGAAGGCTTCCATGCCGAAACCGCGGGCAGCGGACGGCAAGGGCTGGAGAAGGCGCGCTTGCTGAAACCGGCTCTCATCACCCTCGACGTAATGATGCCAAATATGGATGGGTGGGCCGTGCTGAGCGCTCTGAAGGCGGAACCGGGGCTGGCGGGCATCCCTGTCATCATGGTGACGATGGTCGATAACCGAAACCTCGGGTATGCGCTCGGAGCCGCGGATTATTTGACCAAACCGGTGGAGCGTGAGCACTTGGCGAGCGTCTTGCGGAAATATGCATGCAGCCAGCCGCCCTGCCCGGTCCTGATTGTGGACGATGACGCCGACGCACGGAGGCTGCTGCGCAAGCTGCTCGAAGGCGAGGGCTGGCAGGTGGAAGAGGCCTGCGACGGTGAAGAAGCTTTAGAGCGGTTGGCTCATGGCAAGCCGGACTTGATCCTGCTGGATCTGATGATGCCGCGCATGGATGGTTTTGAATTCTCGCTGCGCCTTAGCCGGAATGAAGCGTGGTGCCGGATTCCGGTGGTCGTGCTGACCGCCAAAGACTTGACCGCGGAGGATCGCGCCTTGCTGAACGGTCACGTGGAGCGTGTGCTGCAGAAAGGGGCTTTCAGCGTGGACGAGTTACTGGAAGAAGTGCGGCGCACGGTGGGCACTTGCGTGCCTCCCAGGCTAACCCCTCACGCTTCGAAGAATACCTGATAAATTATGCGGTTTCGCCTTGTATTCGCCTTCTTTCCGTGATACTTTCCTTAGTGCCGCAGATGCGGCGGAGGACTCATGTCGATCAGTCAAACGCTCTTACCCGAGTTCGATCAGGAGATGGCGAGCACCCGCAAGATTCTGGAGCGGGTTCCTGAAGATAAGTTCACTTATAAGCCGCACGAGAAGTCGATGACTCTCGGCCGCCTGGCGGGTCATATCGCCGAAATGCCGAGCTGGGCGGTTCACACGATGCAGTTGGAGGTCCTCGAAATGCAGCCTGGGGAGAAACCTTTCGCGCCGCCCACATCCAAGGAAATTCTCGATAGTTTCGACAAATCCGTCGGAGAGGCGCGGGCTGCGATCGCCGCGGCGTCGGACGAAGACTTCCACAAGATCTGGACCTTCAAATATGATGGCAAGCCGCTCATCTCCATGCCGCGCGTTGCGGTTCTTCGGGGCATGGTGATGAACCACATGATTCACCACCGCGGCCAACTGGGCGTCTATTTGCGACTGAATGAAGTCGAGGTCCCGGGAATGTATGGACCGTCGGCGGATGAGATGAAATACTGGTCGGCGCAGAATGCTTAGAGCGATGAAACTGAGGACAGTAGCGATTTTGGGCTTAGTGGCGGCCGCTACCGGCCTTCACGCCCAAACATTAGCGCAGGGCGAACGCGACCGGGCGCTAAGCGATCTTTATGCGACGCGCAAGCAGTTCCTCGATTCGGTGGCCGGGCTGACTGAAGCCCAGTGGAATTTCAAGGCGGCCCCCGACCGGTGGTCTATCGCGGAATGCGCTGAACACATCGCCGTGACCGAGGATCTAGTCTTCAATCTGATCACCGGCAAGATCATGAAGTCGCCGGCGGATCCGTCGAAGCGGGCGGAAGTGAAGGGCAAGGACGAGACGGTGTTGAAACAGATGGTGGATCGCAGTCATAAGGCGACCGCGCCTCCGGAACTGGTGCCCGCACACCGGTTTGCGACACCGCAAGCGGCAGTCGACCACTTCCGGGAGAGCCGCGACCGCACTCTTGACTATGTCCGTTCCACCCCTGACGACCTGCGCGACCACTTTCTCCCGCACCCGATATTCGGAATGCTGGACGGTTATCAGTGGGTGCTAATCGCATCGGGTCATAGCGCGCGGCATACGGCGCAGATCAATGAAGTGAAGGCGAGTCCGGGCTACCCGAAATAGCCGGTCAGTTCCGCACCACCACGAAGGATCGCCAGCGGGAGTTGCCCGCGGCATCGTAGGCGCGAATCACCACGCGGTTGGTGCCGACGAAGAGCGGGATCGTCGCCTTCCAAGTGGTGGTTCCCTCGGCAACGCCGGAAGTTCCCGCGTTGGTGAGCCATGTGACCTTCGCAACCGCAACGTTGTCACTCGCCGTTCCCGTGGCCGTGATTGACGAGTCGTTGGTGGAGACGGTGGTCGCGCCCGGCGACGTAACGGTTAGCTCGGGCGCCGCGCTATCGGGGGCGGCGTCAGAAGCCTGCCGCGCCACCACGAGAACCGCTGTCACGGGAATGTGAGTCGCATCGATTGCGCTGATCGTGATGGTGTTTGTGCCGGTCTCGAGCGGCACCGCCGCGATGGACCAGTTCGCGCCACCAGCCGCCATTCCGGAAGCACCATGATCCGTCTGCCATGAAACTCCTACCGAGCCCGTGCCGTGCAGTGCCGTTCCCGATAAAGCGACGGACGCGTCCGTGGGCGCATGCGCGGGAGTGCCGACGGTCAACGTTAAGGAGACCTTCGGTGCTGGTGGAGGCGCTGGAGGCGCTGGAGGCGCTGACGGAGTGGGGGGCGGAAGAACCGGCGGGTTAATAGCGGGCGGCAGGTTCGTGGCCGGAAGCGCGGGCGCGCCATCGGCCGCACCGTATAGGTTGACCGCCCCGGCTATGTCGCCGGCGGAAAGCTTCGCGCCCAGACGGTAATAAGGGTACATGATGTCGCCCGGATTATCGGTGTGACCTAAGCCCAGGGCGTGGCCGAACTCATGCAGCGCGACGGTGTAGATGTCGATGTTGCCGCCCGTGTTCCAGTTCTCAACCGCATTGAAGTGCATGTCGCCGGCGATCGGCTCCGGGTTGGGAGGCGCCGGATAGAAGGTGTGGGCGAGTGTCAGCCCGGAGCTGTCGAACGGGAAAGAATCGCCATGCGAGCCGGCGCCGAAGAGAATCGCGATGGTGTTGGGACCCTGGGAATCCGTAGATGCTATGAGCTGGAACTTCACATACTTTTGCCACTCATGGAACGCGCGCAGCATCTCGGATTTCGTAGCGACGTCCGGAACTTTTGTCGTTAGCGCGCCGAAGTAGTAATTCAGCACCACTTGAGTGCCGCCATTGAGAGGCCAGCCGTGGCCGACTTGCACGTACTGCGCGATGTGGCCCGACTGCGTCAGGGAGCCCGCGCATGCGACGAGATCCGCACCCGCGACAAGATCTTGCGATGCGGGAAAGATGTACGACACCTCCTCCCATCCCAAGAGATAGGTAAGCTGTTCGGGAGCGGCGACGACCAGGAACTGGTGCTCCACCATTCCGGGGCGGTTGATAATCTGGACGCCAGCGTCGACGAGGATCAAGTTCGCATCCACGGCGTTGACATCGGCGTGAAAGTCGACGATGTAGCCCGGGGAGGAGGGAATTGTCAGTGCCGGACTTAGCTTGTCATCGGCTTTGTGCCGGCCGATCCACGCCAAGTCGAGACCGTCTAAGGAGAACCCGTCGGGAACCGCGATCATGACGGCATTGTCGGGAACCGCGCCGGTGATCGTAGCACCTCGGGAGATGAGATCGTCAATCTGGCTCTGGCTGATGGGACTGTTGAATTGAAGGACGTAATGCGACACACCGTGACGCCACTGGCGGTTGGCAGTGAAGTCCGCCGCCTGGGTGGTCGCGGTCGGATCGAACCGGCGGGTCTTTAGGTGTAGGGTGCCCGCGCCCAGAATTGAAGCGTGGATGAGGAAGAGAGCGGCGATGGTTCGCGAATACATGCCCCTCTATCGGGAGGAACTGAGAAGTTCTACATAGTTTCGGCACAAAAAAGTAGTATGAATGTCCTTCGAAGTGCGGTTTGTTGCTTAGTGGCGGCGTGGGGTTGCAGCGGCCAGACGGCGATAGGGCCGTATGTGATAGACACAGTTGCTGGAAGCAGCAATGTCGGCGACGGCGGCTTGGCGGCTCTGGCACCTTTGGGCGATGCCGAGGGCATCTGCATCGACCGTACCGGGAACGTCTACATTGCCGATTCGAACGATCACCGGGTAAGGAAAATCGCTGCCGGCGGGATGATTTCTACCGTCGTTGGCACTGGATTTTCTGGTTCAGGGAACGCGCAACTCAGCTTTCCGTACGGGCTGGCCGTGGATGCGGGGGGCAATCTTTTCATTGCGGATCTCGGCAACAACCGCATTCAGAAGGTGGATGCCGCGGGCGTGGTTACGACCGTGCTCGGCGGACTCTCCGGGCCGCGCAATATCCAAGTGGATGCTGCCGGCAATCTGTATATTTCGGAGTTCACGGGGCATAAGATTCTGAAGGTTTCTGCCGATGGAGTGGTAACAACGCTTGCTGGCACGGGGAGCCCGGGGTCTGCGGGGTCGACAGGGGATGCGCAGATCAGCTATCCGGCGGGGCTGGCCTTGGCGCCCGACGGCAGCTTGTACTTCGCCGATAGCGGAAATAATCGGGTCCGCAGGATTGCGGGCGGCCAAATTACGACGGTGCTGGGGACGGGCGACCCCGGGGCGGACGCGCCCGCGCAGTTGAACGTCCCGACGGGCCTCGCCGTAGATGCGGCTGGAAATCTCTATGTAGCTGACAGCGGGAATCAGCGGATTCGCAAACTGACGCCCTCCGGGGTGGTGAGCACGGTGGATGTCCCGGCGCGCGATGTCGCCGTGGACAACGCGGGGAACATTTGGGCTGCGAATGGCGGACAAGTTCACGAGGTGCTGACGAGCGGTGTTGTTGCGCTGGCTGCCGGCGACGGATCGTATCAGTTCCGCGGCGATGGTGATGCGGCCACGAGCGCGCGATTGAATGGGCCGAGCGGTGTTGCGGCGGATGCGAACGGCACGCTGTGGATTGCAGACCAGGGCAATCAACGAATTCGCAGGGTGACAACGGACGGCATCATTGGGACGGCTGCGAGCGGATTGACAAGTCCCGGAGGATTGGCGCTCGATGGCGCGGGCGATGTATATATTGCGGATATCAACGCGGACCAGGTGCAACGGATTGACGCGGTCAGCGGCGCGTTGACGGCGGTGCCCTTGTTTACGGCGCTGCTCTCGCCGACGGCGGTCGCGATTGGGAGTGATGGCACTCTTTATATTGCCGACACGGCGAACAACCGAGTCGCGCGCGCCGGTGCAAATGGCGGGTTAGCCGACGTCCCTTTCGGGGCTCTGAACGGGCCCCGCGGGGTGGCGGTCGACGGCAACGGAAATATCTGGGTGGCCGATACGGGCAACAACGTCGTGCGCAAAATGTCGCCGGATGGGCGCGCGAAAGTGGTCGCCGATCAGGATCAAGTGAATGCTCCGCGCGGCCTTGCAGTCGACAGCGCGGGCAATCTTTGGATTGCGGATACGGGCAATCACCGCGTGCGCGTAGTGGCGGTGGACGGCAGCATCTCGACCGTTGCGGGCAAGGGCGGGGCGGGCTTCGCGGGGGATGGCGGACACGCGGATGCGGCGCAACTGAACACGCCGATGGCGGTGAGTATCGACGGCCTCGGCCGCATCCTGATCGCGGACTTCGGCAACAACCGGGTTCGCCGGCTCACGCTGGCGGCGCCTCCGGTCGTCTCGGGAGAAACGCTCTCCATCGGCGTCGTCAATGCGGCAAGTCTGGCAGCGGGGCCAGTGGCCCCGGGGTCCATCGTTTCGATATTTGGCACCGGGATGGGAGCGGTGGCAGGGGCATCGGGGACAGTCTCAGCGGGGCTGCTCGATTCCAAGATCGGCGACACGCGGGTGCTCTTCGATGGCGCGCCTGCGGCCTTGTTCTACGCGAACGCGGGGCAGATCAACGCGCAAGTGCCGTTTGAGACCGCGGGTCACGCGACCACGGTCGTCGAGGTGTTCGAGCACAAGCAGTCGCGCGGCAAGGCGACGATCAATATCGTCGAGGCCGCGCCAGCGTTTTTCACATTGGGCACGGGGACCGGACCAGCGGTCGCGCTGAACGAAGACGGGCGCATCAATTCGCTCGCACATCCGGCGGGACGGAGTTCGATCGTGACGCTCTACGCTACCGGCCTAGGGCAGACTTCGGCCGGGGGTGTGAGCGGCCGGTTGGCCACAGCACCCCTCGGATATCCCCTCTTGCCCGTAGCAGTGACCGTCGGTTTCTACGATACCGAGGTGCTGTACGCGGGTGACGCACCGGGGTTCGTCGGACTTACGCAGATCAATATCCGGCTGCCCGGCGGATTTCTGGGCAGCGGTATTCTACCCCTCACATTGAGCGTTGGAACGTTCGTGACTCCGGCCGGAATCACACTCGCGATACAATAAAGATATTCACGAAAGTTCGGCGCGGACATAATCGCGTCCTCGCTCCAACTCCGCAATGATTCAGCTTACCGGCGCGGGCAAGCGCTTCGGGCCTAAGGTCCTCTTCGAAAATTTTGACTGGATGGTGACACCCAAAGAGCGCGTCGGCATCGTCGGTGCGAACGGCACGGGTAAGTCGACGCTCCTGAAGGTGATGACCGGCATCGAGTCGCTCGACTACGGCACTATCACCTACGCTAAAGGCATTACGGCCGGGTATCTTCCGCAGGACGGGCTCTCGCTTTCCGGGCGCACCGTTTTCGCCGAGTGCATGACCGTGTTCGAAGAGCTGCGGCTGATGGAGCAGGAGCAGGAAGGCCTCTCGCGCAAGCTATCGGAACTTGATCACGAGAGCCCGGAGTACGCGCAGGTGGCCGACCGGTTCCACCACATCCAGAGCGAGTTTATTGCGCGCGACGGATACAATATCGAATCGCAAGTCGGGTCGGTGCTTTCGGGATTGGGCTTCTCGCGGAACGACTGGCAGCGGCGCACCGAAGAGTTCTCCGGGGGCTGGCAGATGCGCATCGCGCTGGCAAAACTACTGCTGCAACAGCCCAATCTTCTGCTGCTCGACGAGCCGACGAACCATCTCGATCTGGAAGCGCGCGAGTGGCTGGAGAGCTATCTCGAATCGTATCCGAATGCTTATATCCTGATCTCGCACGATCGTTATTTTCTGGATGTGACGGTGAAGAAGATCGTCGAGGTGTGGAATAAGCGGGTGCATTTTTATCCGGGCAATTACTCGCGCTATGAGGTGCTGAAGACCGAGCGCCGCACGCAGCTGGAGTCGGCTTACCAGAACCAGCGCGAGAAGATCGAGCAGCTGGAAGCGTTCATCAACCGGTTCCGTTACACGGCGACGAAGGCCAAGCAGGTGCAGAGCCGCATCAAGGAACTCGAGCGCATGGAGAAGGTTGAGATTCCGCCGGACGAGCGCACCATCCACTTCAAATTTCCGCAGCCGAAGCCGAGCGGGCGCATTGTGGCCGAGTTCAAAAACGTGTCGAAGAGCTACGGGCCGAAGTTCGTGTTCGGCGACGCGAGTTTCGTAATTGAACGCGGCGAACGCATTGCGCTGGTGGGCGTAAATGGCGCCGGAAAATCGACGCTGATCAAGCTGCTGGCGGGCGCGGAGCCTGTCACCAAGGGCGAGTTCACGCTGGGTCATAACGTGATCACCGACTATTTCGCGCAGGACCAGTACAAAGAACTGGACGTGACCGCGCGCATGCTGGACGACCTGGGGCAAGTGGCTCCGCGCGCATCGAATACCGAACTGCGCAGCATTCTCGGATCGTTCCTGTTTACGGCGGACGACGTGTTCAAGACCATCGGCGTGCTGTCGGGCGGGGAGCGCAACCGGTACGCGCTGGCGCGGATGCTGATGATGCCGGGTAACTTTCTGCTGCTCGATGAGCCGACGAATCACTTAGACATGCGCGCGAAAGACGTGCTGCTGGAAGCGCTGCAGGGGTTCACGGGCACGGTGGTATTTGTATCGCACGATCGTTATTTTCTGGAGCGCCTGGCGACGCGCGTGTTTGAAGTGGGCGAGGGCGAAGTCCACGTATTTCCGGGGAATTACGAGGATTATTTGTGGCGCAAGAATGGCGGACATCTGGTGGCGCCGGCGCTGGCGAGGCCGGAACCGGAGCAGGTTGCGATTGCGCCGATGGCCGCGCCCGTTACGGCCGTGGCGGAGAAGAATGGGACGCGGCTGAATCCGATGAAGTTGCGCAAGATGGAAGACAGGCACAAGCAGATCGAAGAACAGATCGCGAATCTGGAAGCCGAGATTGCAGCGCACGAGCGGGAGCTGGGGAATTTTCGCAGCGTTGAAGAGACGGTCAAGCTGAATCATATGCTCATTGAGCGGCGCGCGAATCATGAGAGTCTGCTGGCGGAGTGGGAGCAGGTTGCGGAGTTGATTGAATCGAGCCGGTAGATATTCTGATCGATAAGGAAAGCGAATGGCA
>JBBROU010000114.1:0-16895 GCA_038229055.1 Bryobacterales bacterium
AAAAGAATTATTGCGGTCAGGAAGCTCATCTATGTGCTCACGTTTCCAAGAGATCATTGATTGTCCAAGCCTTGTCGGTCACACCCGCCGCCATTGCGGCCGCGCGACGAAGTGAGCCGTGCGTTTTCACGAAGTTATAATTTCTGACTTCTGATCAATTGTCGATCTTGTCGTGTCGTAAAATCTTGCGAGTATGAAGCCGTTTGATGTCTCCGGCTGAATTTAAAAAGAAGTGGGCGCGATATTTTATTTTGGTTACCGACTGGAAAATCCGCATTCACCGGCCAAAAAAATAATCGTTACCCGATCAACGTCTTTCCCCATTCTTGGTTCCGTAGATTCCCGTCTGACCTCTGATCTGTGGCCTCTGACCGCTGACCTCTGACCTCATCCTTCTTAATTCATGATTCTTGATTCATCCTTTCCCCGCCCGCCGCTCCGGAACCGCCAAAAGCGCATCGCCAAACGAAATGGCACGGTCTATTTCTCAAGCATGAACAAAAACTCCTGGTTCAATACTTTCGCGAAAGCCTCCGCTCGCTTTACCGGCCAACCCGTGACTTTCACCCTCGCGCTCGCGATCATCGTCGCCTGGGCAGTCAGCGGTCCGCTCTTCGCCTTCAGCGACACCTGGCAACTGGTTATCAATACCAGCACCACCATCGTCACTTTCCTCATGGTGTTCCTGATTCAAAACACCCAGAACCGCGACAGCGAAGCCGTGCAAATCAAGCTCGACGAATTGATCCGCGCCACCGAGGGCGCGCACACCGCGTTGCTCGATCTCGAAGAGCTCGACGACAAGCACCTCATGACAATCAAACGATGCTACCAAGAAATTGCGAGAAAATCCCGGCAGGAATTAAAGAAGGGGCAGAAAGACACCGGCATCCCTTTCGTTCACTTGGAGACGGACTGATGTTGAGTCAGCTACCGGACCTTCGTAAATCTTACTTCTTAATTCATAATTCTTAATTTTCTTTCTCCTTTAGCCTTCCTACTTTTCACTTTCTTCCCTCGTCCTCTGACTTCTGAGTAAAAAGACCTCTAACGAAGCCACCTAATGCGAATCAGAGTTATGAAATCGAGCACGAAAGACAAAGTCAAAGGCACAATCAAAGAAGCGAAAGGCAAAGCGAAAGAGGAAGCTGGAAAAGCTACCGGGAATCGCGATATGCGGGATCGCGGGATTGCGGAAAAGACTGGCGGGAAAATTCAACGCAAGGTCGGCGACATCAAGAAGGTTTTTGGGAGCTAATTAATCTTTGCTTGCCCGTTTAACGTTCTGCGTCGTCGCGCGAAGGCCGTGCCGAGGGTTCCCAGCCCGATCGCAACAAGACCGGTTGTGCTCGGCTCAGGCACCGCCGGTGCCGCTACAACTTCCAGAAAAAGGTTATCAATGGCAAATATCGCGCCTGTGTTCGGCCCGCTGAACCTGCGAGCTGAAATGTGGTAAAGGGCGTAGCGCTGGTGAAGTTCATGAACCCACTCGGAGTGCCTCCAGGTCCGCCACTGCCTGAAGCCGGCGCATCCAGCGAACCGAACGGTGTGATCAAACGCAAAAACGACCCGGTAGATGGGCCCGCGATCGCAAAAGGAAGCGAGAGCGAGATAACAGGCTCGTTAAGACTAACGGTCAACACCGCATTCGGGTCGCTTACCGCAGATAAAAATGTGTTCGTGCCGTCAAAAGATGTCTGGAAGGCGGCCGGATCACTGCTGCCAACGAAATCAGCTCGCAGCGAGCTGCCGAGCGCGCCAGTCGAATCATTCGGTGCTCTATTAAGGTACGGGGTTGTCTCGCTGGCTGCAAAGTTCGGAGGTTCAAACGTGTAGGTCGCGTTATCCGCCAGTAATGGACCCGCCGAAAACAGAATGGCGAGCGAAATGGAACAGCAAATAAGGCGCAACATTCACCTCTTATGACAGATATGGCCCAACAATACAAACCAGTATCTGTTGGGCGAACTGTAAGAATACGAATCTGATGCAGAGATAAAGGCCGGACCTAGCAATCCTCCGGATTGCCGCATCGAGCTTAATTGCGCTCCAATCGCTTGCGATGGAGTCTGGCTGTTTACACCTCCTACGGGAGATAGCTGCGAAGCTTCTGAGTTATATGGTGTGAACCAATTAACCGGTGAAAATTGCTCATTAGCAGGCGCTGGATTAAAAGTGGGCCAATCCCCTTGCGGCACTACTGACGAAGGATCGACAAATCCTGGGCGAGCCGCATCGGCCGGGCCGATTGCATTTAGAAAATTACTGCTAAGATTTGGCGACCATTGGGCAAAATCGGCGGGACCAAAACCTCCTGGTGATTGCGGCTGCGCACTAAGCGCGCCACTGAAATCGGCCGGCGATGTAGGCAAGGAAATATCGCCCGGTGGCGAATATCGGAACGGATCGGACGCCGGACCGAGCTGAGAGCTCGAAGGCGAAGGACTTGGCTCAGGGAGGACAGCCCAGAAATCTGCGATCGCGCGGGCGGATGGCGTACTGGCCGGTGATGATCTTGGAGTGGGCGATGGTGTTGCCGTTGGGTCTGCAAATATACGATTTGCGTTTCCGGGCAAAACTGCGGGCTCGATTGGAGCGTAATAATCCTTCGCAAATTGAGGAGCCTGGCCCTGATTTGTGTAACTCTCGGGTGGCCACGGCGCGCCTCCGGGCATAATGTAAGCGGAGCCATTCGGCGTGCTTAAATCTTTCGACGCGCTAGTGAGGGCGCGTATTGGGCTCGTCAGTGTTGTTCCAATGGCTGAACCAATTTTACCTGGAGCTCGCGTCACTGTTTGGGCAATTCGAGTGCTTAGTGGATTGCCTGTCCGGGCATCAGTTACGCCCCAGCGTTGCGCCCATTTTGGGTAAAGACCATGTTGCCAGTCCCCGGCTTGTCCCTTCTCGCTTGGGCCGACGGAGAAGTGCATGAGATCCATCGCTCCGTATTTTGAGCCTAATTTTCCAGAGAAATATCCGCCCCAATTGAACGCTCCTTTAAGGGCAGGATACTGCTGCATTTGATAGGCTCTGGCGGCATCGGCGAATTTTTGGTAAATAGCGAACGTGGAAGCGTTTTGGTAATTCGACAGCTTGTTCCCATTAGCGTCATAGATTTCAACGTCGATCGCTTTTCCAGAAAGGTGATATGACGACTTGCCACCGCGCGTTGCTACTCCGCCTCCGCGAGCTATCTGGATCGAATACCCTGCGGGTAAAGACAGTTTCGCGTTAGCAATAATGTCGAGGAGACGCTGATCCACGCCTTTGCTCGATCTTGATGCACCGACGTTAACAGGATCAGCCATTTTTTACTTGCACGCTCCCTTGAAACGGCTTAATCATCATCATCCGATGATTCGTTATTTGAGTTGTCTCTGCTGCGCGATTCTGTTCAGCACGGCCGCGCTTAGTTACGCTTTGGAAGAGCCTCCTCCAGGCGCGCGCTTCACTTACCACATGAGATTTCAACCACTTAAAGACGGCACGAGAATCGCGTGGTTGGAATATCTTTTGCCAAACGGAAAAGTTGTTTGGGTTCCACGCTATCATTGCCCGCCGGAAGGCCAGCCCGGCTGGCCGCGCGGAGTGAAGCTGTAAGTTGATTTTAGCCATTTTCTTGGTCTCGCATTTCAGTGTGTTGGCGGTGGCTGAGTGCGGAGCCAGTTTTGATAACCACTCCACCAAGGCGAGGAAGTTACGTTCGGCGGGATGGCGGTGTTTGGGTGGTTCTTGAGCCAGTTTTGCACGTAACTATATCGGTCGTATGTGGGTTGGTGGGTGGGTGGGGTTGTGGGTGTGGGTGTAAGCGGTCCACCTCCGCCGGTCATCCGTTCATTGATCATTGCGCGCACGTGCGGAGGCACGTTCGGAACGCCAACGCCACCACCACCAAAGTTATTACCTTGGTTCATATTATTGCCACCCATGCTGTTATCGCGCGGGACAGGAGGTCCAAGAAACTGCGGCGGTGGATGGATTGGCGGCAAAACCGTGAATTGTCCGGCATGCGGACCGTCTGTCATAATCGGTCCGGGCTGCCCTCCTGGGCTGATCGGCGGTGGATGGATCGGGAGCGGTGACGGCGGATAGAGTGGCGGAAACTCGTCACCAAAGTTTTGGTTCACATTGCCCCCGCCGGTGATGTTTCCTCCCATATTTCCGGGCCCTGTTTGTGGAAATAAATTTGGCCGGATAAATCCCTGGCGCACTGGCGATCTTGTCCAGCTCGGCGGCACATTTTGATTGCTGCCGCCGCCGCCGGTTGGACCGCTAAATATTTGATCGTTCATATTTTATATCTCCTTATCTCCAAGCTTCTTCACGTCCATGAAAGAATGATTTTCGGGGTGGCGCCCAAGCCTCCTCCGAAATCTACATCGCCGCCGCCCCCCCCGCCGCCGGGCGCAACCCCATCTGCTTGCGCGGCGCCACCGGCGCCGCCGGATGGCCCGGCGGCACGGCCACCTGTTCCAGTGGGCGAGTTTTGGCCTGCGGTTCCGGTGGAATTAGTCGTCCCGCCGCTGGCCGTGCCACCGGTGCCGCCGGTTGTGTTCGTCCCGTTGGATCCTTTTCCGGCCGCCATATTAAGAGCTGCCGCGGTAAGATTCGTGGCCGCGGCATCGCCCACCACGGTCGCGTTACTGCCGTTGGCCGTGTTCCAGGTGATTGTCTTGCCGTAATCACCCGCTACCACGGTAAAACTTTTCGATGAATACGCGCCGCCACCACCGCCACCGCCGATGCCGGCGGTTTTGAGCCCGCCGTCGCCGCCTTTCCCGTAAATTTCCACGGTCAGCGCAATGGCGCCGCTCGGCACGAGCCGGGTGCCAGAGCTGGTGGTGTAAGCATCGGTAATAGGAATAAATCCACCGGCGCCGGCCGGATTTGAAGCTACCAGGGTTGAAAGCGGTAAACTCATTTAGACGTTTTGCCGGTAGCTGCCACTGATGGTGCCATTCACCTGTTTCAAAGCGAAAGTGTCCCGCTTACTCGCTGTTGGAGTCATGGTCGGCGCGCCGCCATACCATTTAATTCCGGCCGGCCAGGTCACGGTGCGACCGCCGGTGCCGTCCTGCAGAAGTTCGATCTCAATGCTCTGACCGTCTTTGGGATTTGAGAAGGTAAACGTCGTGTTCGCAGCCAGCGTTTTATAAAACGAGTTGCTTTTACTCCAATCAACGTCGCTTGCCGGAATTGGGAAGTCGCCATTATTCGAAACTCTGGCACTAAAAAGGCCCTCGCTCGCGCTCATTGGCGCGTCCGCGCTATCGTCGCCCAGGCGAACCCCGAACGTCGTGCCGTTAGCTTTAACCGCCGGATTTGTGGCGACGCTGCCGCCGATGCCGATAAACGCCGATCTTGAAAATAAATTACCGTTAGCGTCGAACCGAAACCCGGTCATAATGGGCGTGATCCAGTTGGTGCCATCGCTCTCAAGCATCACGGTCTGGGCCTGTTTCCCGAGCCCGATTGCGTCCGGCGAGGCGGCCGGAGAGGTCAGCACTTTTCCCGCGCCGGTATCAGCTTTCCGGAGCCAGACATAAAATCCGGCGCCGGCGGTAACGGCACTCGGAAGAGTGGCGGTCACATTACTGCCGCCGGTGGTCACATCGAACAGCTTGGCGCGGTCGGAGGTTAAAACGGTGAAATCGGCGCTCTTGGCCACATTGGCCACGATCGCGTTCCCGAGCGCGGCCAGAAGCGCATTGACCGCACTGGAAAGCTGGGTCGCGGTAATCAAGCCATCGGCGATGGTTACGCTTGGCACGCCCAATAAATTTAATAGCGTGCGGGTCCATTTCTCGCCATCAGCAAACTGTTTCGCCGGCGTAACTGTGCAGGCTACAGGCATATTAAGCAGCCCTCCTTATTTCCCGTTGTGCGCCGCTCGATTCGCAAAGCACGCCGGCCATGTCGCACGCGCCCTGGGTGTTTGCGATTCTATAGGAAATATAGCGCCCGCGCGCTTTGGTGCTGAACCTGAGCACGCTGGTTTGTTTCTTGTCGCCGTCGATCCCGTTGCTTCCGCCAATCGAGCCGCTGGGGTAAACGCCTTGGGTCGGATCAAGCGCGTAATCCTGGCGCCCCGGCGCATCGAAATCGCCGTTCGCGTTCGTGATCACGTAATCCGGTTTGAACGCGATGTCGTATTTGGCCGGGTCTTTGGTAACGGCGGCAGCGGTCAACACCCGTTCGTCGCCGGCTTTATCGGTTAGCTCGGTTACGGTAATGGATGGCCGCCAGGTGGCGATCGGTATTTCGACTCGTTTGAAATCCTGCGTGGTGGCCCCGGCCGAGCCGAGCTCGGCGTAACCGCGGGTCTCGAACAAATCGGCGATCTCGTAAACAGTGTGCAGCCCGGTAGAGCGGTTAAAACTCAGTTCATCCAGCCGGCCCTCATATAATAGATGGATGGCGACTGCGCCGTGGTTGACCGCGTAAACCCGGCGGGAACTAAAGAAATCGGCCACGAAAAGATTATCGATCCTAAACCCCGCCGCGCTGGCCCAGGTATCGTAGCTCTCCCATTCCCGGGTGGCACTATTGTAAACCAGCACCGCGTTGTTGTAGGTCGAGCCGTCGAGCGGCACGGCCAGGAAATAATAAGGCGACAAGACCGCGGCCACGGATTTATCGGCATAGAGCCAGTTAATCCGCCTGATAAGCGGCTGGATCGGATCGCTTACCGGCACCGGTTCGGCCTCGAGCCGGTCCTGAATGACCTGCGAAATCCGGTGCACCCCGGTGTCGTGCAGGAAGAAGAGATCGCCTCCGACCATGCGGCACGATTTACGCGCCATCACGCCCACACTGGCGGAAAGCACCTGGACCTGGGCCTGCGAGAAATCGCCGAAAAACCCGGTAATGAGATCAAAACTGTTTCGTTTCCCGACAATGAGCGAGCTCTGGGCATACGGATACGCGCCCACGATCGGGTCGGCCGAGCCGGTCAAGGTGCGGAATTTGGGTCCGGTTAAAGTGAGATCAAACGTGGTGTAATCCAGGATGTCGCTGGCGGCCAGGGTGTCCGGTGAATAGGGGACGATCGCCCGGTTCCCGATGTTTACGCTCCAGGCCACGGTTGGGATAACCGAGGTAACGGTATTGGCTGGATTCGATTTGGTCACGATCACGAACCCGGTATCGACCTTGCCATCCCAGACCAAGGTTACCGGCACGCTCGGCGCATGGAGAAGCACCTTGTCGAATTGCTGGGAGAATTCCACGTTGCCCGATAGCGTTACCGGCACGGTGATGGCAGTCGGATAACCGCCGGCGCGCGTTTGATAAACCGCGCTCGGTGTCGCGATCAGCATCACTTCCACGCCGCTCGGGTTCGCATAAATAGCCGAGCCGAGAATGGAGCCGAACGCGACCGCGTTGGCGAATACCGGAGTCAATGTTGCTGGGCGCGTTTCCTTTACTCCGCGGTTCACCCGCACATTATTCCCCACCGGATAATAACCTTCCGTCAGGAGCGAGCGGTCCTCTTTCATCCTTAGCCCGATAAACCGCGAGTCCCCTTGGAACTGCAGCGCTGGCGGGTAACGGAGCGATGCCGGCGCCGCGGTAGGAGAAGAATACCTGCTCAAGATGCAGCCTCATGTTTCGCAAACACTGCTTTTCGCACATCGGCCACCCGGTTAAGCCAACCGGTTAGGTAATGCTTCCGGAGCGATTCCGGCCGGGTCTGATAATATTCTTCCCGGAGCCGGAGAAACTTTTCCAGCGCATCCAGGCTGGCGGCATTCACGCTGGCGATTGTTTTCGGCCCGATAAATCCGTCCACCATCGCGCCGGCCGCGGATTGCATAATTTTCACCGCGCGCCCTTGACCGATATTGACCGCGGCATCGAAGAGCGCAAGGTCCCAGCTCGGTTTCAAGTTTTCGCAGCGGCATTTACTCCACTCGCCCGAGCGATAAATTTCTTTTGCTTGCTCGAGGGTGAGGCGCGCGACCGCCGACTCGTTGCGAAGATCTTTTGGGTGGAAGCGCACAGTCACATCGACGCGAACACGCGCGTCTTCTGTCTTCTGTCTTCTGAAACGTTTTCTAATTTCTACTTCCTACTTTTTACTTCGCCTACGCCCCCTGCCCTCTGACCTCCGACATCCGAGCTCTGATCTGTGGCCTCTGATTTCTGACTCCTGATCAATTGTCGATCTTGCAACGCCTCTGGCGCTTCCGACTTCTCATCCGAAAAACTTTCGGCTACGTTTCGTCCCCAATGCGACGTTCGCGCTTCAAGTAATTTTTGCCTTTAATGTTCGAACAAGCCTTTAGAAACATCGACGATGTCCTTCGCAAGGAAGCGGGCTGCACGACAGAACTCGATTACATCGAGCAAACCTCATGGCTGCTCTTCCTAAAATATCTCGACGCGCTCGAGCAAGACAAAGCCATCGAAGCGCAGTTGAGCAATAAGAAATACAATTTCATTCTCGAGAGGCAGTATCGCTGGGAGAGTTGGGCCGCGCCGAAAGGCAAAAACGGCAAGCTCGATCACAACAAGGCGATGACGGGCGATGACCTTCGCGACTTCGTCAGCGCGAAGCTCTTCCCTTATCTCACCGGATTCAAGCAACGGGCAACCGGACCGAACACGATTGAATACAAAATCGGCGAAATCTTTGGCGAGATTAAGAACAAGATTCAGAGCGGCTACAACCTTCGCGAGATCATCGATCACATCGACGAGCTCCGTTTTCGATCCCAAACCGAGAAACATGAGTTGTCGCTGCTTTACGAAGAGAAGATCAAGCGGATGGGGAACGCAGGCCGCAACGGCGGCGAGTATTACACCCCGCGCCCGCTCATCCGCGCCATTGTGCAAGTCGTGAAACCAAAGATTGGCGAGCGGATCTATGACGGCGCTTGCGGCTCGGCCGGCTTTTTATGCGAATCGTTTGACCACATGAAGAAGAAGCCCGGGCTTACGACCAAGGAAGCCTCGCTGCTTCAATCGCGCACATTTTACGGGAAGGAAAAAAAGTCCCTCGCCTATGTCATCGCGATTATGAACATGATCCTGCACGGGATCGAAGCTCCAAACATACTCCACACCAACACGCTTACCGAAAACCTTGCCGACATTCAGGAGAAGGACCGTTACGACGTGGTGCTGGCCAATCCGCCGTTCGGCGGCAGCGAACGCAAGGAAGTGCAGCAGAACTTTCCCATCCGCACCGGCGAGACTGCGTTTCTCTTCCTCCAGCATTTCATCAAAATGCTAAAAGCTGGCGGACGCGGCGGCATCGTAATTAAGAACACGTTTCTCTCGAACACCGACAACGCCTCCGTGAGCCTGCGCAAGCTGCTGCTGGAAAGCTGCAACTTGCATACCGTGCTCGACTGCCCAGGCGGCACGTTTATCGGCGCGGGTGTGAAGACGGTAATACTCTTCTTCGAAAAGGGCAGCAAGACGCGGAAGATTTGGTTCTACCAACTCGACCCCGGCCGCAACCTGGGCAAGACCAACCCACTCAATGACGACGACCTGGCGGAGTTTGTGAAGCTGCAAAAGAATTTTGCCGACTCGCCCAAGAGCTGGAGCGTGGACGCAAAGAGCGTTGACCAAAATACTTTCGACCTCTCCGTGAAGAACCCGAACGGCGGTGAGGAAGTGGTGCATCGCACGCCGAAGAAAATCATGGAAGAGATTGCCGCGCTGGACGCCGAGAGCGCGGAGGTCCTGGCGGGCATCAGGAAGCTGCTATGAAAGACGATGGGAAGAATAGGAAAAAGGCGAGTCATGGGCCGCAAATCCCCCGAAAAAGCGAAGCCCCTAAGCCCCATCCGTCGCCTGACTCCCATAACCCGCCGCCGAAAGGAGGCCGCCCATGAGCCAGCCCACAACCTGCCGCCTTGCGCTGGACGCCGAGAGCGCGGAGCTGCTTGGAGAATATCAAGGCGCTGCTATGAAGAAGGGGTGGAAAACAACGCCGCTTGGCGAGTTATCCGATTTCCAGCGCGGGCTCACCTACGCCAAAGGCGATGAAGTTGAAACTTCCAGCAATGTGGTTCTGCGGGCGACGAACATCAATCTGACGACCAACCTGCTCAACTTCACTGAACTGAAATACATCAGCGACAAAGTTGCCGTGCCTGACAGCAAGAAGGTCAAAAAGAACTCGCTCATGATTTGCACCGCTAGCGGGAGCAAGAGCCACCTCGGCAAGGTCGCCTTCATCGACGACGACTACGATTATGCGTTCGGCGGCTTCATGGGTATGATAACGCCGAAGAACGGACTTCTGCCGAAGTATCTCTTCCACCTGATGACTTCGGATGCTTACAAGGATTTCATCGGGGCGCTGTCAGACGGGGCGAACATCAACAATTTGAAGTTCGATGATTTGAGGGAGTTTGCAGTGCCGCACCCGCCGCTCCCCGAACAGCAGCGGATCGTCGGCGTGCTGGACGAAGCGTTTGCCGGCCTCGCCACCGCCCAAGCCAACGCCGAAAAGAACCTCCAAAACGCCCGTGCGCTGTTTGAAAGCCACCTCCAATCCGTCTTCACCCAGCGCGGCAAAGGCTGGGTGGAGAAGCCATTCTCCGAACTTTGTGACATCAACCACGGCTACGCTTTTGAAGGTGAGTTCTTTTCCAATGAAGGAGATTACGTCCTACTCACGCCCGGCAACTTCTATGAAAAGGGCGGCTATCGCGACCGAGGCGAGAAACAAAAGTATTACTGTGGAGAAATCCCCCGGGATTACGTTTTGGAAAAAGATGACTTGCTGGTCGCCATGACTGAGCAAGCCGCAGGTTTGCTTGGCAGCCCAATCCTCGTGCCTGAGTCCGACAAGTTTCTACACAACCAGCGGCTCGGTCTAGTTACCAAGAAGCCCGGAGTTCAATGGACGAATGATTTTTTCTTTCACGTTTTCAATACGCAGCAGGTGCGGAAAGATATTCACGCCAGTGCTTCCGGTGTGAAGGTGCGTCACACTTCACCGACGAAGATTGGAGAGGTAGTTGTTGCGTTCCCGACTTCGGTTTCAGAACAAAGCAAAATTGTTTCCACATTCGCTGAACTTTCCACCGAAACCCACCGTCTTGAAAGCCTCTGCCAGCAAAAGCAGGCGGCGCTGGCGGCGTTGAAAAAGTCGCTGCTGCACCAAGCCTTTTCCGGAGAACTCTGACGTGTCGCCGGTTTCGACACGTCGCGGGAACGTGTTAAAAATCAGCTCTTTTTTTAACACATTTCTTTGACGCGTTGTTGGCTGGGTCTCCCCGGCTTGACACATAACTTGACTCATGCTTGACTCATCGCATGGCTTACGAACCGCGATTTGCCATTAGTTCCAGCCTGCTCTCCCTGGTGGAGACCGTGGCGGCGTTGCGGGAAAGGATTCAAGGCGCAGCCGTCGAGCTTTCGTGGATTCCTGCCCTGCAAAAGGACACCCGCACACGGAACGTCCACGCCTCTACGGCTATCGAGGGCAATCCGCTCACACTGGAACAGGTGCGCGCCCTAGAGGAGGGACGTGAACTGGCGGCCTCCGACCCGCGCTCGCAACGCGAGGTGCTCAACTATTTCGCCGGCCTGCGCTATGTGGAGAAAAACGCGGCGAAGAAGACCGTCCGGCACGAAGACATTTTGAAACTGCATCGCATCCTCGCCGCAGACGTGATGGATCAGGGCGAGGCGGGTCGTTACCGCACCATCGCCGTGCGGGTGGGACGTTATGTGCCGCCCGCGCCGGTTGATGTCTCCGGGTTGATGTTTGAATTGCTCGAATGGTGGAACAAACCGGCGGGCAAACTCTCGCCGGTGATCAGTTCCGCCATCCTGCATTATCGTTTTGAAGCCATTCATCCATTCGCCGATGGCAACGGACGCACTGGACGCGCCCTGGCATTGTGGGAGCTTTACCGGCGTGGTTTCGATACCCACCACATTTTTTCTGTGGACGAATACTATTGGGAAGACCGTCCGAGTTATTACGCTGCGCTGGAAGCAGTCCGCCGCGAAGGCGAAGACCTGACCGACTGGCTGGAGTATTGCGCCGAAGGTTTGCGCCAGACACTGGAGCGGGTGTGGCTGCGGGTGCAGACATTCAATCTGAAGTCGCCGGAGAAGCTTGTCCTGCGGCCCAAGCAAGAGCGGTTGCTGCAACTCCTCCGCGATCACCGTAGCATGTCTCCCGCTGAAATCTGGGCGACGCTGGATGTTTCCCGGCAGGGCGCGATGGATTTACTGCGTCCGCTGCTCGCAGCCGGATTGGTGGAAAAGATCGGAGGCAAGAAAACCGGACGCTACGCGTTGCACCAGTCATGAACGAAGCCGAGACCAGAGCCGAACATATTGATCCCGCCCTCAAAGCGGCAGGCTGGGGCGTGGTCGAGGGCAGCCGCGTTCACCGAGAATATCGAATCACGCCCGGACGACTGGAAGGGCACGGTCTGCGCGCAAAGCCGGAGATCGCGGATTACATCTCAGTATATCGAAATCACAAGCTGGCTGTGCTCGAGGCGAAAGCTTGGAACGAGCCGCTCACTCTAGGGCTCGCCCAAGCGAAGAGTGAGGCTGCGAAGATGTCGATCCGATTCGCTTTCGCAACCAACGGTCAGGGCATTTACGGCGTCGACATGAAGACGGGAGCCGAACGTGAATGGCCGCAATACCCAACTCCGGAAGAACTCTGGAATTTGACTTTCGCCAAGCAAAACGAATGGCGTGATCGGTTCGCTGCGGTCCCGTTCGAAGACAAAGGCGGAAGTCTGGGTGACCGATATTTCCGGGATGTTGCGATTGATCGCGTGCTAGAGGCGATCGCCGTGGACAAGCAGCGAATATTGCTAACCCTCGCGACCGGCACAGGAAAAACCATGATCGCGTTCCAAGTCGCATGGAAGCTTTTCCAGAGTCGGTGGAATCTTAGCCGCGAACCAACGCGCCGTCCGCGCATCCTCTTCCTCGCAGATCGGAACATCCTCGCCAATCAAGCCTACAACGCGTTCTCAGCATTCCCGGAAGACGCGCTTGTGCGGATTGCGCCGGAGGACATCCGCAAGAAGGGCCGCGTACCCAAGAACGGCAGCATTTTTTTCACGATTTTTCAAACGTTTATGAGTGGCCCGCCGAAGGATGGAAAGCCATCGCCTTACTTTGGTGAATATCCACCGGATTTCTTCGATTTCATCGTCATCGACGAATGTCATCGTGGCGGCGCGAACGATGAAAGTAACTGGCGCGGCATTCTCGAATATTTCGCTCCCGCCGTTCAGCTAGGAATGACCGCTACTCCAAAACGGAAAGATAATATCGATACCTACAAGTATTTCGGAGAACCGGTCTACATCTACTCACTTAGGGAAGGCATCAATGATGGGTTCCTGACGCCATTCAAAGTAAAGCAAATCTCCACGACGATCGACGACTACGTTTACACGCCTGATGACCGAGTGATGGAAGGCGAGGTAGAAGCCGGCAAGCGGTACGGCGAAAGCGATTTCAATCGCATCATCGAGATCAAAGAACGCGAAAAGAAACGTGTCGAGATTTTCATGGGAATGATCAATCAAAGCGAGAAGACGTTGGTCTTCTGCGCCACGCAGGATCATGCGCTCGCGGTGCGCGACCTGATCAACCAAATGAAGACGAGCAAAGACCCGAACTACTGCGCGCGAGTGACAGCCGACGACGGTGAACTCGGTAACCAGCACTTAAGGGATTTCCAAGATAACGAGAAAACGATTCCCACTATCCTGACGACATCGCAAAAACTCTCTACTGGCGTTGATGCGCGGAACATCCGCAACATCGTGCTAATGCGTCCGATCAACTCGATGATCGAGTTCAAACAGATCATCGGACGCGGCACGCGTCTTTATGACGGTAAGGATTACTTCACGGTTTACGATTTCGTAAAAGCGCATCATCACTTCAACGATCCAGAATGGGACGGCGAACCGATAGAGCCTGAGCCCAACGTAAAACCACCCGGTCCCCCTCCCGGGCCTGGCCCGGGCCCAGGTCCTGTGCCACCTCCGCCACCGCGCACCAAGATCAAAGTGAGACTCGCTGATGGAAAAGAGCGGACTATCCAACACATGACAGCTACGACTTTCTGGAGTCCTGACGGAAAGCCAATGTCAGCCGAGCAATTCTTGAGAAGTCTTTACGGAAAACTTCCAGAGTTTTTTAAAAACGAAAACGAACTTCGCGCGATTTGGAGCGAACCCGCGACGCGAAAAGCTTTCTTGAATCGCCTGGCCGAAAAAGGCTACGGCCGAGACCAGATGGCCGAGATGCAAAAGATCATTGAAGCTGAAAACAGCGATCTTTACGACGTATTGGCTTATGTCGCCTTCCAACTTCAGCCAGTCACTCGCGCAGAGCGGGCAGCGCGCGCCAAGATTGCAATCACTGCTCACTTCAATACCAAGCAGCTGGTCTTTCTCGATTTTGTTTTGTCGCAATACGTAAAAGTCGGCGTCGACGAACTCGATCAAGAAAAGCTTACGCCCCTACTTCGACTCAAATACAACAACGCGATCGCAGATGCGGTTGCCGACCTGGGTCAGCCGGAAGAGATCGGGAGAGCCTTCGCTGGCTTTCAAAAGTATTTATACAGTCAGGCAGCTTAGCTTTCAGACGGCCGAGGCTGGGAGCCAGGAGGTCGGGTCTGCGCAATAGCTTCTCGGCGTCGTGCAATCGCGGAAATGGGCATTTTGACGATCAAACATGGCTCTTCAGCGATCTAGCAGCGTTGTTTTATCTCTAAACATGTAAGCAAAGCGACTAACGGGCGATTCGCAAAGCATCGAGTTCAACAGTCTGACGCCGGGCACGAATTACACCGTGCAAGTGCGCGCGCTCGGCGGATCGACCGGTCAGTCGGATTGGAGCGATCCGAGCTCGCACATGGCGATGTGAGAAGAAATTAGAAATTAGGAAGTACAAAGTAGAATGGAACGAACGGGACGAGCGACATAGAAGGTAAAGCGGCGAGGTAGCCGCGAGCGAGTATGGGTAACGAGTGAGTTTCAAAACGCCGCCCGCTGGTTTACTGCCGCGGGCGGATTGGTTTTTCAGCGGGTGACGGGTTCGAGTCTCTTCGCAGGATCCTAGTCTAATCAAACGAGCTGATCGCGGTGGAACGCAGAAGCACGCTGAATAGGTTCCTGCTTCTGCGCTGAGTTACCTTTACGTGTTTTGGAATGGGAAAATGAAACGGGCGGCTTATCTCCTCATTCTCGCGCTGTGTGGCTTTGTCACGTCATTCGGAGCGCACATTGTTGCGACGAATTTGCCGCCGTATGCGGAAGCGATCGGCGTCGGCGCCTTTGTCATCGGGCTACTGATCGCGGTTTACGATTTCGCGGAGCTGTTCGCAAAGCCGCTCGCCGGTTTCATCGCGGACCGAAGCGGCATGAAGCTCACCCTTCTCGTGGGTCTCGGCATCTTCATCCTCGGCTCGCTGCTTTTCCTGGTGATCAGTCCGAAACTTTTGTTGCTCGTGCGCTTCGTTCAGGGACTGGGCGCAGCGGCGCTTTCGACAGTGTCGATCACGCTCGTCGCGAAGTATTTTGAAACCGGGCGCGGAAAAGCCTTCGGCATTTACAATGCAATCAAAGGCGCGGGCTATGTGATCGCACCCGCGCTCGGCGGATTTATTATTCGCGGCTACGGATTTTCGATGATCTTCGTCGTCTCGGCGGCGGTCGGGTTGACCGCGTTGCTATTGAGTTGTCTGCTGCCTCGATCGCGAACGGTTGCGTTGAAAGATGACGAGGATGAAATCACGCTCCGTCAATTCTTTCTCATCTTCAAAGAGCCGCGCTTGCTCCCGATCTATGCGGTGATCGTGATCAATATGTTCATGGTCGGAATCCTATTCGGGTTTTTGCCCGTCTATCTGCATGGCATCGGTTACACGCCGCTGCAATCGGGCAGTGCGGTCAGCGCCGCGACTTTCAGTTATCTGCTCGTGCAACCACTCGCCGGTTATCTTGCGGATAGGATTTCTATCAGCATGACCGTCATCGTCGGTCTGGCGCTCGCGGCATTGGCGATTATCCTAACGACCTTTACGACGGGGATTTTGCTCCTCGCGGTGATCGTCTCCGCCGGCCTCGGCGTCGGAACGGTCTGGACAAATTGCGATGCGCTCGTAGGCGCGCTTGCGGAAAAGAACAAGCTCGGTGCAAGCATGGGTGCGGCACAATCATTCAAGGAATTCGGCGACATGGTTGGGCCGCTGCTTGTCGGGCTGATTACGCAATTCTGCGGTGTCCGCATTGGTTTTGTGAGCTGCGGTGTCCTCGCGGTGATTTGTCTCTTTCTCGTCGTCAGGTCCGGCGCGCTGGGAAGCGCGAGATCGCATGCACGCGCTTAATTACTTCGTCGATCTCGCCTCACGCGCAGGTTAGCCGTAAGGCGATTCGTTCCCGATTGCAGCCAGTGCACCTGACCACGGAACGTCTCCTGAAGCGATCCTCCCTGGACGGAACCACGTCTGTTTCTACTCGTCCTTAGCTGCTTTTCGAGCAACGTGGGACGTTTTAAGAAAACGATTGTCTGGCGGAATCGTCAACGATTCCGTGTTCTAGCCAGTGATCGAGTGTCTGTAAGATCGGCTCCCTATGCGCAATGTCGTCGTAAGACCAGCGACGCACCGCTTGTTCCTTGCCAATTGTCGCGTCAATTGGATATGACGAATGAATCGGCAGGCGCTGCGCGTCCTTCTCCCCTTGTTGAAGCCGCGATAGCAGATTTAACCACAAATCGCGTCGTTATCGCAAGGATCAGAGTTCACGGTTGATGATGCACTCTAGCAATCGAAGCGCGTACGGCTGTCTGCGCGGAGTCCACTGGCGGAATCTCAAGCACAGTTACAAAGCGTGTCTCCGTTTCTTTTGGAAAGTTCCATGCGTAGCAGC